>NZ_JBHSQJ010000042.1:0-24636 GCF_042658505.1 Streptacidiphilus monticola
CGGCGGACCCGCTCGCGTCCGCCGGGGCCGAGGTGCCGGCGGACGCGCTCTGCGTCTCCTCCACCTGGCCGGAGATCGGGGAGGAGGCGGAGTCGCTCGGCAGCAGGCCCGCCACGATGTCGCCCGGAGAAGTGGGCACCCGCTCGGTCGCCGCCTGGGCCGCGCCCGCGACCGCCATCCCGGCCCCGGCCAGTGCCAGGCCCAGTCCGGCGATGCGTATGCCGCTGGCCTTCTTCCGGTGTCCGCGCGCCACAGTTTTCCCTTCCGCACAAAGGTTCACTTGCTCTGCGCGCGACAGCATGGTGTGCCGAAGGCCCGGGGGTCAACTTGCGTTCCCCGGGCCTTCGGTGACGATTCGTCCGATTTACCGCCTTATCCCTCAGGCGGACTTTTCCTGGCCTTTACGCCATCGGATGCCGGCCTCGATACTGCGGCCCTCGTTCATCTCGGCCGACACCTACGCCGACTTCTCCTGACCCTTGCGCCACCGGATGCCGGCCTCGATGAAACCGTCCAGGTCGCCGTCGAGCACCTGCTGCGGGTTGCCGGTCTCGTACTCGGTGCGCAGGTCCTTGACCATCTGGTACGGGTGCAGCACGTAGGAGCGCATCTGGTTGCCCCACGAGCTGCCGCCGTCCTTGAGCGCGTCCATCGCCGCGCGCTCCTCCTGGCGGCGCCGCTCCAGCAGCTTCGCCTGGAGCACGTTCATCGCGGAGGCCTTGTTCTGGATCTGCGAGCGCTCGTTCTGGCAGGAGACCACGATGCCGGTGGGCAGGTGGGTGATGCGCACCGCCGAGTCGGTCGTGTTGACGCCCTGGCCGCCGGGGCCGGAGGAGCGGTAGACGTCGATGCGCAGGTCCTTCTCGTCGATGTCCACGTGGTCGCTGGACTCGACGACCGGGAGCACCTCGACGCCCGCGAAGGAGGTCTGCCGGCGGCCCTGGTTGTCGAAGGGCGAGATGCGCACCAGGCGGTGCGTGCCCTGCTCGACGGAGAGGGTGCCGTAGGCGTAGGGGGCCTTCACGGCGAAGGTCGCGGACTTGATGCCGGCCTCCTCCGCGTAGGAGGTGTCGTAGACCTCGGTCGGGTAGCCGTGGCGCTCGGCCCAGCGCAGGTACATGCGCATCAGCTGCTCCGCGAAGTCGGCGGCGTCCACGCCTCCCGCCTCGGCGCGGATGTTCACCAGCGCCTCGCGGGCGTCGTACTCGCCCGAGAGCAGGGTGCGCACCTCCATCTCCTGGACGGACTTGCGCACGGACTCCAGCTCGGACTCCGCCTCGGCCCGGGCGTCGGCGTCGCCCTCGGCCTCGGCCAGCTCGAAGAGGACGCCGAGGTCCTCGATCCGGCTGCGCAGGGTCTCGATGCGACGGAGCTCGCCCTGGAGGTAGCTGAGCCGGCTGGTGACCTTCTGGGCGTTGTCGACGTCGTCCCACAGGTCGGGCGCGGCGGCCTGGTCCTCGAAGACGGCGATGTCGGCCCGGAGCTTGTCCAGGTCGACGACGGCCTCGATCGACTCCATGGTCGACTCGAGGGACTTCAGTTCTTCGGAAGGATCAATAGCAGCCACGCCCCAAGCGTATCGGCTCCGCCGAAGTTGCAACGCCCCCCGCAGGGGCGCGGGGATCCCCCGCCCTGCCGCAGCCTTCGGCCGGGGCACCCCCGCGGCGGGAGGTGCCCCGACCGCGACCGGCGGCCCACCGCTGGGGCAGGTCCGGCGCGCAGACCGGGTCGGAATTCCCTGGGTGGTGTGCCGCTCGCGGTCAGGGCGCCTGCCGCCCGAAAGGCGGGGTCCCTGGCTCAGGGAGCGGTGGTGACGGCCTGAGTGGACGTCAGGTCGCCGGAGGGGGTCACCCGGAAGAGGAGGAGGTGGCCGCCCTGGTCGCGGACGGCCGCGGGGGCGAGGGGGCCGGCCGCCGTGGCCGGGAGCGTGCCCGGGGTCCAGGACGTGCCGTGGCCCGCGGCGTACGCCGCGTCCGCGGTGAAGACGTACCAGGTCCCGGAGACGGAGACCGCGTCCGCGCGGGACGAGGACCCGTTCAGGCCGGTCACCGGGGCGGCCTGGTGCCAGAAGCCCTTGGCGACCTGACTGCGCAGCACCTCCCCCGAAGCGTCCGTGACGAACGCGTCCGCCGCGTCGCCGCCCGCCTCCGGAGCGAGCGTCGGGGTGCCGGTCACCTTCCCCGGCAGCGGGACGACGGCCCAGGCCGTCCACGCGCCGCCGACGTAGGCCGTGGTCGCGAGCTGGCCGTCGATCCGGGCGACCAGGTCGATCCGGTCGCCGGTCGCCGCCGCGGCCGGGGGCGAGTCGACCTTGGTCCGGGCGTCCAGCTGGCTCCACGGCGTCCAGTCGCGGCCGACCAGGTCGCGCCAGTAGACCAGCCCGTCCGTGCCGCGGGCGAACAGGCGCAGGCCGCCGCCGGGCAGCGGGACGGGCGCGGGCTCGCCGGAGACGTGTATCCCCGTCAGCTTCACCCAGCTCCCGTAGGCCCCGGAGGCTGCGCGGGTCAGGTAGCGGATGCTGCCGGAGGCGTCCGTGCCGAAGACGAGGACCGTGCCGCCCAGGCGGGCGGCACGGACGCCGGTCAGCAGCGGCGCGGCCGGGGCCGGGGCCGTGGCCCAGCCGCTCCAGGCGGGCAGGCGGGTCGCGGCCGCCGGGCCCGTGGCGTCCACCTGACCGGCGACCGGCGCCTTGGGCAGCGAGGCGGCGCGGGAGTGCGAGGCGGTGGGTGACGCGGCGTCACCCGGGTTGGGGCGGTGGGTCGTGGTATCGCCGCCGGACGTGGCGGCGTAGCCGCGGATGACGCCGCCGATCAGCAGGACCGCGAAGCCGGCCGCGATCAGCCGCCTGCGGCGGACCGTGGCGCGTCCCGCGCCGCTGCGACGCAGGCCCGGCCGGACCGCGGCGGCGGCGCGCTCGGCGCGGGAGGCGGAGGCGTAGGAGGCGAGTTCCTCGGGGCTGGGCCGGCGCAGACTGGTGTGCGTGGCCCGGGTGTCGTCCGGCGCGCTGGTCGGCACCAGCGGCACGGCGGGGCCGCGGCGGTGCCGGGCCCGGGGCAGCGGCGGCTCGTCGAGGTCGTCGTCCGTGACGTCCGAACCGTCGTAGCCGGGCGTCGGGCTGACCGGCGGCGCGTCCGGATGGGCCACGGACAGCGGCGGCAGGCCGGCCAGCGAGGGCAGCAACTCCCGCAGTGCGCCGGCCAGTTCAGCAGCGCGCAAGCGCGAGGCCGGGGCCTTGGCCAGGCACTGGGCCAGTACCTTCCACAGCGCGTCGGGGAGCCCGGGCAGTGGCGGGACGGTCTCGGTGACGTGCCGGCGCAGCACCGCCCCCGTGTGGCCGCCGCCGAACGGCGTGAAGCCGGCGAGGAGTTCGTAGAGGACCGTGGCCAGCGCGTAGATGTCGACGGCGGCCCGCGGCTCCAGCCCCTCAATGACCTCGGGGGCGAGGTAGTCGGGCGTGCCGATGATCCTTGTCGCCCGGGTCCGCCGGGGGGCGTCCACCAGCCGGGCGATGCCGAAGTCGGACAGCTTGGCCCGGGGCGCGCCGCCCGGGCCGGGGCTGGAGGCCTGGTCGAGCAGGATGTTCTCGGGCTTGACGTCCCGGTGGACCACGCCTTCGGCGTGCGCGGCGGCCAGGCCCTCGGCGACGTCGGCGGCGACGGACACGGCCACCTGCGGCGGGAGCGCGCCCTCGCGGTCCAGCTTGGACCGCAGGTCGCTGCCGTGGACCAGTTCCATCACCAGGGCGAGGTCGTCCCCGTCGACGACGAGGTCGTGCACCCCCACCACGCGCGGGTGGTCGAGGCTGGTGAGGGCGGTGCGCTCCTGCACGAACCGGCCGACGAGGACCTGGTCCGAGGCGAGGTCCTCGCGCAGGATCTTGATGGCGACGGGCCCCTCCGGCCCCTCCCCCAGCCAGACGGTGCCGGCCGAGCCGCGTCCGATCACGGTGTGCGCGGTGTACCGGCTGCCGATCTTGCGTGCCAAAGCTGCTCCGTGCGCGATGGGGTGGATGTAGCCGGGACCAAAGTACGCGGAACGGAGCCGTTTGGGGGAACGTGGGTGGCCAGACGCCCCGCAGGTGTCGACAAATCGTCAATCCTGCGGGGTACGGGCGGAACTGACGGCGGCTCAGCCGCCGTTGATGCTCTTGACGTTCTTGACCGTCTTGTTCACCTGGTTCACGGTGCCGGTGATCCGGTGGTACTCGTGCACCACCGCGTGCCACCAGCCCTCGACGGTGCGCACGCCGTGGTCGATCCACCCGTGCAGCGGGCTGAACTGCCAGACCAGGAAGCCGGCGACGACGAGGACCAGCAGGAACTTGAGGCAACCGCCACCCGGGATCCGCATGCGGCGGCGGGGCCGCCGGGGTGCGCGCTCCCGGTACTCCGGCTCGCGGTCGCGGTCGTATCCCCGGTCCCGGTCCGGCTCACGGTCGCGCCTGCGCTCGGGCTGTGCCGGGGCGGGCCGGACGGCGGGTGCCGGGTCCGCGAGCGGGTCGCGACGCTCGGGCTGCGGCGGAGCAGGACGGTAGGGCGCGGGGGCAACCTGCGCCTCACGCCGCGCCTGCGCGGCCGAGACGGCCCGCCCGTTGGGACGGGCGGTGGGCGCAGGCGCGGGGGCCTGGTACGGCGGGGGCGCGACGTCGGGCTCCGGCTCCGGGGGGAGCCAGGCGACCTGCGTCTGCTCGTTGCGGGTACGGGCGGCCCGCAGCTGGGACTCCCACGGGTGGTGCTGGCCCGACTGTCCGTCAGGGCCGGCAGCGGTCGGCATCACGCGGGTGCCCTCAGCCCCGGTACCGCCACCGGGCTGCCGCCACAGGTCCCGTCCATCGGCCCCCTGCTCGGGCAGTGCGCTTCCGCCCCCCGCAACGCCGTGGCCCCGCCCCGAACCCGGCAGCACCTGCGTGGCGTCGGCCGCGCTGTTGAACCCCCCACCTCCCGGCCCCACCCCGCCGGAGCCGGGCAGCACCTGGGTGGGATCGGCCGGCGCGCCGAAGGCGCCCGCGCCGTGCTGGGCCGGACCCGAACCGGACACGGAATCGGCCGGGCCGCCGAAGGCGCCCGCGCCGTTCTGGGACGAGGCCGCGGCAGCGGTGCCGAAGGCACCCGGGCCGGCGGCTGCCCCGGCGGAGCCGGGCAGCACCTGGGTGGGGTCGGCCGGTGTGCCGAAGACGCCGCCCGCGCCCTGCTGGACCGGACCCGAACCGGACACGGAATCGGCCGGGCCGCCGAAGGCGCCCGCGCCGTTCTGGGACGAGGCCGCGGCAGCGGTGCCGAAGGCACCCGGGCCGGCGGCTGCCCCGGCGGAGCCGGGCAGCACCTGGGTGGGGTCGGCCGGTGTGCCGAAGACGCCGCCCGCGCCCTGCTGGACCGGACCCGAACCGGACACGGAATCGGCCGGGCCGCCGAAGGCGCCCGCGCCGTTCTGGGACGAGGCCGCGGCAGCGGTGCCGAAGGCACCCGGGCCGGCGGCTGCCCCGGCGGAGCCGGGCAGCACCTGGGTGGGGTCGGCCGGTGTGCCGAAGACGCCGCCCGCGCCCTGCTGGACCGGACCCGAACCGGACACGGAATCGGCCGGGCCGCCGAAGGCGCCCGCGCCGTTCTGGGACGAGGCCGCGGCAGCGGTGCCGAAGGCACCCGGGCCCCCGGCGGAGCCGGGCAGCACCTGGGTGGGGTCGGCCGGTGTGCCGAAGACGCCGCCCGCGCCGAGCGGGGTCCGGGCCACGGAGGACTGGCCGGCCAGCGTCGGATCGGAGTTGCCGGGGAAGGGCGACGACCCTGCCGTGGGGGCGAACTGAGGGGGTGTCAGCAGGTAGGCGACGGCGTTCGCGGCCTCGATCTGGGCCACCGTGGCGTGCACGCCGACGCCCGCCGCCACCGTCCGCAGGGCCGTGGCCAGCGAAGCGGCACCGGGGCGCTCCTCCGGAGCCTTGCGCAGCGTCCGCTCGATCACCGTCCACAGCGGCTCGGGCAGGTTCCGCGGCCGCTCCGGCTCCTGCTGCAGATGCGCCTGCAGCGTCTGCAGCGGACCGTCGCCGCGGAACGGGGGGCGGCCGGTCACCAGTTCGTAGAGCATGACGCCCGCGCCGTACACGTCCACGGCCGACGTCTGCTCCCGGCCCTCCGCCGTCTCCGGGGCGACGTACGTGGGCGTCCCGACGAACTCGTGCGTGCGGGTGATCCCCGGCGAGTCCGCGAGCCGGGCGATGCCGAAGTCCGTGAGCAGCGGGCGCAGCAGCGGGCCGTCCGCGGTCTGCTCGGTGGCGAGGAGCACGTTGGCGGGCTTCAGGTCCCGGTGCACCACGCCGTCCGCGTGGCTGGCCGCGAGCGCGTCGGCGACCTGGGCCATGAGCAGGGACGCGGCCACCGGACCCAGCGGGCCGTGGTCGCGCAGGTGGCGGAACAGGTCCGGGCCGTCGACCAGGTCCATCACCAGGGCCAGCACCTCGCCCTCCACGACCAGGTCGCGCACCCGCACCACGTTCGGGTGGACCAGCCGCAGCAGCACCGACCGCTCGCGCAGGAAGCGCATCACCACGTCGGGATCGGTGGCCAGCTCCTCCCGGAGCACCTTGATGGCGACGAGCGAGGCGGCGTCGTCGCGCATCCGCGCACGCCACACCGTCCCGGTGGCACCGCGTCCCAGCGGCTCCTCCAGGAGGTACTTGCTTCCGACCGGACGCACTCCGCGCGCTCCTCTGATGTGCTCAGGTTTTCGGGCCACTCTAACGACGTTCGGGCCGGGCCGACGGTTCGGCGAGGCGGGCTGGTAGGTTCCCAAGATCATCCGCTGCGACCGTGGCACGAGCTGTCCGTCCCGGATGGGAAGATGCCTTCGGCACTGTGGCGACACCGGCACGTCCACCACACGTCCGGGGGCGGAAGGGGCAGGGATGATGCAGATCCGGCTGACCGTGCTCGGGCCGCGCGAGAGCGGTCCCGCCTCGTCCCCGCACGCCCCGGTCCCCAGTGCGGACGTGCAGGTCAGCGCCCCCGTCGGTACGACGCTCGGCGCGGTGGCGGCCGCGCTCGCTGGCGCGGTGGGCGCACGCCCCGGAGCGCGTGGCGGCCGGTCCGCGACCCATGTCCACCTCTACGCCGGAGAGCAGCGGCTCGACGAACGGGCCCTGCTCGGGCACCCGCCCCTGGTCGATGGCGCGGTCCTGCGCCTGGACGAGCCGGACGTCGGCTACGCGCCGCCGGCCCCTGACGTCACCGCACTGCACGTGGTGGGCGGTCCGGACGCCGGCGGCATCCACCTGCTGCATCCGGGCCGGGTGCTGGTCGGCCGCTCCGCCGAGGCCGACGTGCCGGTGGACGACCCGGACGTGTCCCGGTTCCACCTGGTCCTCCAGGTCGGCGCGGACGGCTCGGTCACCGTCGCGGACACCGGTTCCACCAACGGGACCGCGCTCGACGGCGCCCTGGTCGGCCCGGAGGCGCGCCCGCTGCCGCCGGGAGCGCTGCTGACGCTGGGCGAGTCGGCCCTCCGTCTGGTCCCGGGCGGACCCGCGGCGGTCCCGGAGACGGTGCCCGACGGCCAGGGCCAGCTGCAGCTGACGGTCCGTCCGGCGGTGGCCGTGCCGCTCGGCCGCACCGCCTCCGGCACGGGGGCGGTCACCCCGGCCGCGGCCGCAGGTGAGTCCCGCGCCCCGCTGACCGCCCGCGCCCGGGGCCTGCTCGGGCGCCGCCGCTCCGCCGTGCCCGCCGCCTCCACCGCGCACCGGTCCGGCCCGGCGGACTCGGGCCGCTGGCCCGACCCCGCCGAACTGCTGCTGACGGCCCTCGGCCCGGGGCCCCGGCTGTGGGAACGCAGCCCGGAGCACCCCGACGCCCTGACGGTCCGTCTGGGCACGCGTGGCGGACGCCCGTTGACGCTGTCGCTGCGCGAGGCGGGCAGCCTCGGCCTGGCCGGGCCGCGGCCCCGCCTGCTGGGCCTGGCCCGGGCGCTGGTGGCGCAGCTCGCGGTGCTGCACGCGCCGGGCGCGCTGGAGCTGGTGCTGGTCGCCGCGGACGGCGGCCGCTCCGCGGACGCCCGGGTCGAGGACTGGTCCTGGCTGCCCTGGCTGCCCCACGTCCGCCCCGGCCACGGCCAGCCCTGCCGACTGCTCACCGGCTTCGACGCGGACCAGGCGCTGGCCCGGCTCGACGAACTCCTGCCCGACTCGCCCTTCCGGGTGACGGCCGCCGCCCCGACCGTGGTCGTCGTGGACGGCGACCCCGGCAGCGCGCCCGCCCGCGAGGTGCTGGCCGCCCTCGTCGCCCACGGCCCGGCGCGCGGGGTGCACGTCCTCGCCCTCGCCGAGCATGCCGACCTGCTGCCGCACGGCCTCGGCGCGACCGCCGCGGTCACCGGGGACGTCGGCACGCTGCTCACCGTCGAGCGACCGGCCGGGTTCGGCTCCCCCGCCGCGTCCGGGCACCACCGGGCCGCGCCCGAGCACGAGCTGGTCGAGGGCGTCGCCCTGGACGCGGTCTCGGCCGGCTGGGCCGGCCGGCTGGCGCGCGCCCTGGCGCCGCTGCGGGAGCCGGACGGCCAGCGCCGTGCGGGCCGCGGCGCACTGCCCGAATCCGCCCGGCTGCTGGACGTGCTGAGTCTGGGTCAGGTGACACCGGCTCAGGTCGCGGAGCGCTGGGCCGAACAGACCGTGCCCTCCGGCGCAGGTCCGCAGGCTTTGGTGGGCGTGGACCGCGACGGTCCGTGCGGCCTGGACCTCGGCGGCCACCTGCTGATCGGCGGCGGCCCCGGCTCTGGCCGCACCGAGCTGCTGCGGGCGCTGCTCGCGTCGCTGGCCGTGGCCCACCGTCCGGATCGGCTCGGCCTGCTGCTGATCGAGGGCCGACCACCCCAGGACCCGGCCCGGGGCCTGGCCCCGGCGACCGAACTGCCGCACGTGATCGGCTTGGTGACCGCGGAGGAGGAGGCCGCGGCGGCAGCCGCGCTGGAGGCGGAGCTGGACCGCCGCGCGGAGCTGCTCGGTGAGCGCTCCTTCTCCGCGTGGCACGCGGAGCGCGCGATCAGCACCCGGCTCACCCCGCCGCGCCTGCCCGCCGACGACTACCCGCAGCGCGCCGCGGTGCTGGCCGTGGCCCAGAGTCAGCTGCCGCACCTGGTGGTGGCGGTGGACGACTGCGACGCGGTGCGCTCGCCCGCCCTGCTCGCCGCGCTGGAGGCGGTGGCCGAACGCGGCCCCCGGCTCGGCGTGCGGCTGGTGCTGACGACCTCGCGCCCGGAGACGCTGTCGGGCACGGCGCTGGACGAGGCGGCGGGTGTCCGGGTGGCCCTGCGTTCGGAGGACGCCCGGGCCACGGCGCTGGTGCTGCAGGCGGAGGACGCCGCCCCCTGGTCCGCGGAGGAGCTTCCGGGCCGGGCCTGGGTGCGCCACCCGGACGGCGGGGTGACGGCCTTTCAGGCGGCGCGGATCACAGGACGGATCCCCCGCACGGCGACGCAGCGGCCGACGGTCACGCCCCTCGACTGGACGACGGCGGGCGACCCGCCGACGTCCCGCCCCCTGCGGGAGCTGGGCAACGGCCCGACGGACCTCGCGCTGCTGGCGTCGGCGCTCCAACGCGCCACGGACACCTCGGCGGTGAGCCCGCTCCCCGCCTTGTTCTGACAACGGCGAGGGCACCTTCAGGGGCGCGAGGCCGCCACCATGGGCGGCTCCGCCGCGTGGGCGCGACCAGCCCACCCCCCGGGGAGGTCCGTTCCCATTGAACGGGTCGGACCTCCCCGGGTGGTGGGCTGGTCGCGGTGGGGGCACCTCCCGCCCGGAGGGTGGGGGATCCTCTCGCCCCCAAAAGAGCCCCCTGACGGGGCCTCAGCCCTTGACGGAGCCGGCGAGGAGGCCGCGGACGAAGTACCGCTGGAGGGAGAAGAAGACGATCAGCGGGATCACCACCGAGACGAAGGCGCCGGCGGTCAGGATCTCCCAGTGGTCCCCGAAGGATCCCGACAGCTGCGCCAGACGCACCGTCAGGGGCGCCACCTCGGGCGTGCCGCCCGCGAAGGTGAGGCCGACCAGCAGGTCGTTCCAGACCCACAGGAACTGGAAGATGGCGAACGAGGCCAGCGCGGGCGTCGCCAGCGGCAGCACCACGCTCCGGAACACCCGGAAGTGGTTCGCACCGTCCACCCGCGCCGCCTCGATGAGGTCGTTGGGCAGCTGGGCGATGAAGTTGTGCAGCAGGAACGTCGCCAGCGGCAGCGCGAACATCGTGTGCGAAAGCCACACCGCCGCATAGCTGTTGCCCACGCCCAGGCCGGGCAGGACCTGCACGCTGCCGATGTGGACCCCGCCCGAGTACAGCTTGAGCAGGGGCACGAGCGACATCTGCAGCGGCACCACCTGCAGCGCGAAGATCACGAAGAAGATCGTGTCGCTGCCCCGGAACCGCACCCAGGCCAGGCAGTACGCGGCCATGGACGCGATCGCCAGCGGGAAGATCGTCGCCGGGATGGTGATGGCCAGCGAGTTCACCAGGTACGGCATCAGTCCGTTGCTGACGCCGAACCCGCCGTTGAACAGCACGTCGTGGTAGTTGGAGAAGGTGATCGACGGGTGGACGAAGATCTCCCACCAGCCGGTCTGCGCGACGTCCTGCTCGGGCCGGAGCGAGGTGGCCAGCAGGCCGAAGGTCGGGATCGTCCACAGCACCGTCACCACGATGACGATGAGCGAGGAGAGCGGACTGCTCAGCGCGCGGCGGACGCCCTTCGCGCCGGCCTGGCGGGAGGCCACGACGGCCGGGGAGTCCCCCTGCGGGTCGCGGGCTCCGGGGGCCTCGGGCTCGATGTCGGCGGCGGTCATCGGACGGCCCTCTCCCTGCGCAGCTGCATGATGTTGTAGCCGACCAGCGGCAGCACCGCGACGAACAGGATCACCGCGAGCGCGCTGCCGCGCCCCACGTTGAACTGCACGAAGGCCTGCGAGTACATCTCGTTGGCCAGCACCTGGGTGCCGAAGTTGCCGCCGGTCATGGTGCGGATGATGTCGAAGAGCTTCAGCGTCGTGATCATCACGGTGGTGAGCACGACGACCAGGGTGTTCCGGATCATCGGAATGGTGACGTGGGCGAAGAGCCGCCAGCCGCGGGCCCCGTCCAGCACCGCGGCCTCGGTGATCTCGTCCGGGATCGCCTTGATGGCGGCGGAGAGCACCACCATGGCGAAGCCGGTCTGCACCCAGACCATGATCACCATCAGCAGGAAGTTGTTGAGCGGGTGGGACAGGATCCAGTTCGGCGGGTTGTGCCAGCCGAGCCAGATGCAGACCTGGCTGAGCAGGCCGATCTGCGGCTGCGAGGAGTCCCGCCAGGTGTAGACGAACTTCCAGATGATGCTGGCGCCGACGAAGGAGATCGCCATCGGCATGAAGATCAGCGACTTGTACAGCGCCTGCCGCTTGAGCCGGTCCACCAGCAGCGCCAGCAGCAGCCCGAGCCCGGTCGCGGCGATCGGGGCCACCACGATCCACAGCAGGGTGTTCAGCAGCACCTGGTGGATCGAGTCGGTGGTGAAGGCCCAGCCGTAGTTCTTCCCCCCGACCGAGCGGGTGCTGTCGTCGTTGAAGAAGCTCAGGTAGATCGTCCGCAGCGCGGGGATGACCAGGCCCACCAGCAGCAGCAGGACGGCCGGGCCGAGCAGCACCAGGACGGCCAGGGGCCGGGAGATCCGGCCGGAGGCGCGCCCGGCGAAGAAGAAGATGAGCAGCAGCACGCCGAGGAAGCCGAGGATCGCCCCGCCGGCGTTGACGAACTTGATGGTGGCGTCGGCCCACATGGTCGTTCTCGCTTCGGTCTAGTCGTGACACACCGTCAGGGAGCCGAGGGGCGCGGGCGGAGGGCCCGCGCCCCGTGTGGCTTCGGCTCAGCTGGTGCTCACTGCGGCCATGCGGCGTCGATGTTGGCGGCCGTCTTCTGCACCGACTGGTTCTGGGCGAACCAGGCCGTGAACTCCTTCCACTCGGCGCCGGCGCCGACGGCGGCCGGCATCAGGTCCGAGGCGTCGAAGCGGAAGGTGGCGCTCGGGTCGGTCAGGTACTTGGCGGACAGCTGGTCGACCGGGTCGGTGTAGGTGGACGGGTCCACGCCCTGGTTGGCCGAGACCCAGCCGGGCGCGACCTTGATCCGAGAGGTGGCCCAGGCGGAGGTGGACAGGTAGTTCTGCACCGCCTGCACCTCGGGCCGGTCGCTGAAGGCGGCCACGAACTCGCCGCCGCCCTCGACCGGGGTGGTCACCGACGGGTCCACCGAGGGCAGCTTGAAGGCCCAGATGTCGCCGTCCGGTCCGATCTTGGTGCCCTTGGGCCACTGCGCCTCGTAGAAGGACGCCTGCTGCAGCATCGAGCAGTTGCCCTTGAGGATCGGCGCGCCCGCGTCCTGGAAGGTGGTGGAGGCGATCGACTTGACGTCGCCGATGCCGCCGTTGACGTAGGCCGGGTTGTGCATCCAGTTCTGCACCACGTTCATCGCGTCGATGATCTGCGGGTCGCTGAACTTGATCTGGTGGCTGATCCACTTGTCGTAGACGTCGCCGCCGTACTTGCCGAGGACGACCTCCTCCAGCCAGTCGGTGGCCGGCCAGCCGGTCGCCGTGCCCGAGCCGATGCCGCCGCACCAGGGCTTGTTCTTGCCGGCCTTGGCGATGGTGTCGCTCAGCTTCATCAGGTCGGCCCAGGTGGTCGGGACCGTCCAGCCGTTGGCCTTGAACTGCTTGGGCGAGTACCAGACCAGGGACTTCATGTTGGCGCTCATCGGAGCGGCGTAGAAGGTGCCGTTGACGGTGCCGTAGGACTTCCAGATGGGAGCCCACTTGTTCTCGTTGTCGACCGTCTGCTGCGGCGGCTTGACGACCTTTCCGGTCTTCACCATCTGCGCCAGCAGGCCGGGCTGCGGGATGATCGCCAGGTCGGGGGCGTTGCCGCCGTTGACGCGGACCGGGAGCTGCGACTCGAAGTCGTTGGAGCCCTCGTAGGAGATCTTGATGCCGGTGCACTTGCTGAAGTCGGCCCAGGACTTCTCCAGGGAGTCCGACTCGGGGCTGAGGATCGAGGCGAACATGGTGACGGTCGTGCCGGAGTGGCCGGCGTAGGCCTGGAACTGGGCGCAGTCGCCGGTCAGCGGCGAGGCGGAGGCGTTGCCTTTGCTCCCGCCGCCCGAGGAGCTGTTGGAACAGCCCGCCACCAGGGCCAGTGCCGCGGCGGCTGCGCCTACCGCGAGCACGGAGCGCCCTGAGCCGATCGTTCTCTGCATTGCGTGCCTCCTGGAGGGTGGAACGAGTGCGCGCGCGTGCAAAGTCGACAAGTCGTCAACTTCGTTGTCTCTGACTGAGACCAGGAAGATAACTTGCTCACCTGTCGCAAGGAAAGAGGAAAGACCGCCCCGAGGGGCGGTCTTTCCTCCAGGAGTTGAAGGCACCCGGTCACCTTCGGGTCAGCGCATCGACCCCGTACGGAGCAGCGTGCGGATCACCCGCATGGCCACGCTCAGGTTGGCCAGGTCGTAGGACTCCGAACCCCTTATGTCCTCGAGCGTGGTGCGCGCCCGGTTGACCAGCGTGGCGTTGGCGTCCGCCCAGGCGGCGAAGCGCTGCTCCGGGGTGGCGCCGGGGCCGCCGTGCCCGAGCAGGTCCTGCGTGAGCGTGGCGTGGGCCGCGAACAGGTCCTCGCGGATGGCCGCGCGGGCCATCGACTGCCAGCGGTCGCCGCGGGGCAGCTCGATGATCCGGTCCAGCAGGTTGGCGATGCCGAGGCGGTCGGCCAGGTCGTAGTAGAGCCCGGCCACCTCCATCACGTCGCTGCCGGTGCGGTCGGCGACCTCGACGACGTCGAGGGTCGGGAAGGCCGAGGAGAGGCCGGCCATGTGCGTGGCCAGCTCCTCCGGCACGCCCGCCGACAGGAACTCGCCGCGGACCGACTCGAACCACTCCAGGTCCGAACCGCGCAGCAGCTCCGGCAGCTTGGCCCACACCTGGTTGACCCGGTCCCGGAAGACCTCGACGGTCTCGGCGATGTCCAGCGGCTGGCGCCGGTTGTTGAGCAGCCAGCGGGTGGACCGCTCCACCAGGCGCCGGCTGTGCAGCCGCATCTTGGTCTGGACGGCTGCGGGGACCTTGTTGTCCAGCGCCTCGACCGACTTCCACATGCCCTTGAGGTCGAAGATGGCGCGCGCCGCCGCGTGCGAGCGCAGCACCTCCTCGTAGGTGGCGCCGGTCTCCTCCTTCAGCCGGAAGGCGAAGGTGCAACCGCCCATGTTGATGGTCTCGTTGACCAGGACGGTGCTGATGATCTCGCGGCGCAGCGCGTGCGCGTCGATCTGCTGGGCGAAGCGCTCGCGCAGCTGCGGCGGGAAGTACCGGTGCAGCTTGCCCGCGAGGTAGGGGTCGTCCGGCAGGTCGGAGGCGAGCACCTCGTCGGCCAGAGTGATCTTGACGTAGGCCATCAGCACGGCCAGCTCGGGCTGCGTCAACCCGCGTCCCGCGGCGGCGCGTTCGCGGATCTGCGCGCCGGACGGCAGGAACTCCAGCGCCCGGTCCAGGTGGCCGTCGGCCGCCAGGCGGCGCATCAGCCGCGCGTGGACGTTGAGCATCGAGGGCGCCTGGGCGGAGGCGTTGGCGAGCGCCACGTTCTGCGCGTAGTTGTTGCGCAGCACGTGGTGGGCCACGTCGTCGGTCATCTCGGCCAGCAGCGCGTTGCGCTGCTTCACCGTCATGTCGCCGTCGTTGACGACCTGGCCGAGCAGGATCTTGATGTTGACCTCGTGGTCCGAGGTGTCCACACCGGCCGAGTTGTCGATGGCGTCGGTGTTGACCTGGCCGCCGTTCGTCGCGAACTCGATCCGGCCGAGCTGGGTCGCGCCCAGGTTGCCGCCCTCGCCCAGGACCTTGGCGCGCAGCTCGCCGCCGTTGACCCGGATCGCGTCGTTGGCCTTGTCGCCGACCTCGGCGTTGGACTCGGCCGAGGACTTGACGTAGGTGCCGATGCCGCCGTTCCACAGCAGGTCGACCGGGGCGAGCAGGATCGCCTTCATCAGCTCGGCCGGGGTCATCCGGGAGACGCCCTCGTCGATGCCCAGGGCGTGGCGCATCTGCGGGGTGACGTTGATCGACTTGGCGCTGCGCGGGAAGACGCCGCCGCCCTTGGAGATCAGTTCGGCGTTGTAGTCCTCCCAGGAGCTGCGCGGCAGGTCGAACAGCCGCTTGCGCTCGGCGAAGGAGAGGGCCGCGTCGGGCTCCGGGTCCACGAAGATGTGGCGGTGGTCGAAGGCGGCCACCAGCCGGATGTGCTCGGACAGCAGCATGCCGTTGCCGAAGACGTCGCCGGACATGTCGCCGATGCCGACGACGGTGAAGTCCTGCGTCTGGGTGTCGTGGCCCAGCTCGCGGAAGTGCCGCTTGACGGACTCCCAGGCGCCGCGGGCGGTGATGCCCATGCCCTTGTGGTCGTAGCCGGCCGAGCCTCCGGAGGCGAAGGCGTCGCCCAGCCAGAAGCCGTAGTCGGCGGCCACGCCGTTGGCGATGTCGGAGAAGGTGGCGGTGCCCTTGTCGGCCGCGACCACCAGGTAGGTGTCGTCGCCGTCGTGGCGGACCACGTCCTTGGGCGCGACGACCTCGCCGGCCACCAGGTTGTCGGTGATGTCGAGCAGACCGGAGATGAAGGTCTTGTACGAGGAGATGCCCTCGTCCATCCACGCCTGGCGGTCGACCGACGGGTCGGGCAGCTGCTTGGCGACGAAGCCGCCCTTGGAGCCGACCGGCACGATGACGGTGTTCTTCACCATCTGCGCCTTGACCAGGCCGAGGATCTCGGTGCGGAAGTCCTCACGGCGGTCGGACCAGCGCAGACCACCGCGGGCGACCTTGCCGAAGCGCAGGTGCACGCCCTCGACCTGCGGCGAGTAGACCCAGATCTCGAACTTCGGCCGCGGCGCGGGCAGGTCCGGGATCGCCTGCGGGTCGAACTTCATCGACACGTAGGGATGCGGCTCGCCGTTCTCGTCGCGCTGGAAGAAGTTGGTGCGCAGGGTCGCCTTGATCAGCGAGAGGAAGGAGCGCAGGATGCGGTCCTCGTCCAGCGAGACGACCTGGTCCAGGGCGCCGTCCAGCTCCTCCAGGATGCCCTCGGTGAGCTCGGCCGCGCTGTGCTGGTGCGCGGGGGACATCCGGGCCTCGAACAGGTTGACCAGCAGCCGGGTGGCGTGGACGTTGCCGAGGAGCGCGTCCTCCATGTAGTCCTGCGAGAAGGCGACGCCCGCCTGGCGCAGGTACTTGGCGTAGGCGCGCAGCACCATGGCCTGACGCCACGTCAGACCGGCGCGCAGCACCAGGGAGTTGAAGCCGTCGTTCTCGGCCTTGCCGGTCCAGACGGCCGCGAAGGCCTCCTGGAAGCGCTCGCGGGACTCCTCGGTCACCGCGTCAGCGACCTCGGGGCGCAGCCGCAGGCCGAAGTCGTAGATCCAGGCGACCGAGGCGCCGGCCCGGCGCAGTTCGTAGGGGTGCTCGTCCAGCACCTCGACGCCCAGGCGCTGCAGGACCGGGAGCACCTCGGTGAGGGAGACGGAGCCGCCCTCCCAGTAGATCTTGAAGCGGCGCTCGTCGGCCTCGGCGTCCACCGGCTGGTACAGGTTGAGCTTGAAGTCCCCTGCGCCCCGGAGGGATTCGAGCTGGCGCAGGTCGGCGACGCCGGTGGCCGGGGTGAAGTCGGCGCGGTAGCCGTCGGGGAAGGCGTTGGCGTAGCGGCGGCTCGCCTCGGCGGCGCGCTCCTCGCCGCACTCGCGCACCAGCACCTCGTTGAAGCCGTCGGCCCAGGAGCGGGCCGCCTCGGCGAGCTTGGTCTCGAGCCGCTCGACGTCCGCGTCGGACAGGTGCGGCAGTTCGGTGCCGGTGGGCACGCGGACCACGAAGTGCAGCCGGGCGAGCACCGATTCGGTGTTCCACGCGGTGTAGTCGATGGTGGAGCCGCCGAGTTCCTGCATCAGCAGGTCCATCAGGCGCAGCCGGACGCGCGTGGTGTAGCGGTCGCGGGGCAGGTAGACCAGCGCCGAGAAGTAGCGGCCGTACTCGTCCTGGCGCAGGAACAGCCGCAGCTTGCGGCGCTCCTGCAGGTAGAGCACGGAGTGCGCGATGGACAGGAGTTCGTCGACCGGGGTCTGGAACAGCTCGTCGCGCGGGTAGGTCTCCAGGATCTGCAGCAGGTCGCGCCCGTCGTGGCTCTCGGCGGAGAACCCCGAGGCGTGCAGCACCTCCTGGACCTTGCGGCGGACGACCGGCACGCGGGAGACGGACTCGGTGTAGGCCGCGGCGGAGAAGAGGCCGAGGAAGCGGCGCTCGCCGACGACGTTGCCCGCGGCGTCGAACTTCTTGACGCCGATGTAGTCCAGATAGGACGGACGGTGCACGGTGGCACGGGAGTTGGCCTTGGTGAGGACCAGCAGCTTCTGCTCGCGGGCCTTGGCGCGGGCCGGCGCGGTCAGCCGGCCGAAGGCGGCGGACTCGGCGCCCACGGGGTCCGAACGCAGGATGCCGAGCCCGGTGCCGGCGACGGCGTGCAGCGCGTCCTCGCCCTCGGGGGTCTGCACCAGGTCGTACTCGCGGTAGCCGAGGAAGGTGAAGTGGTCCTCGGCGAGCCAGCGCAGCAGCTCCCAGGCCTCGGCCACCTCCTGCTCGCCGAGCCCGGCGGGCGGGGTGGACAGCAGCTCGTCGGCGATGCGCAGCGAGGCGTCGCGCATCTTGCCCCAGTCCTCGACGACCTCGCGGACGTCGCCGAGGACCCGGCGCAGGTCGGCCTCGATGGCCCGCAGGTCGGCGCGGTCGGTCTCGCGGTCGATCTCGATGTGCATCCACGACTCGACCAGGGCGTCCTCGGGGCGCTCGGCAGAGGTGGGGTCGGCGTCCAGCACCTCGATCAGCTTGCCGGTGATGTCGCGGCGGACCAGGAGCTGGGGGTGGATCACGACGTGGATGCCGCGGTCCTGGCGGGTCAGCTCGTTGGTGACCGAGTCGACCAGGAAGGGCATGTCGTCGGTGACGATCTCGACCACGGTGTGGCCGCAGGACCAGCCGTTCTCCTCCACGGTGGGCGTGTAGACCCGCACTTCGGCCGTGCCCTGCGGGCGCTTCGCCGCGAGCCGGTGGTGCGAGGCCGCCGCGCCGTAGACGTCCACCGGATCGCGGTCGACGAGGTCCTCGGGGGCGGTGTGGAGGTAGTAGTGCTTCAGGTACGAAGCGAGAGCGCCGTTGCCCAGCGCCTCTCCCTGAGCTGCCTTGCTGAGCAGTTCGGCTTTCGCCGTGTCCAGCGTGGTCTGCATGGCTATCTGGCTCCTGTCGCGCGCCGTTGCGTGACTCGGTGGGTGGCTGAGCTGGTCGTACATGATCCGCCGGGTCACTGTCCCTATCCTCCCGCATTGTCGGAAGTGCTCGGGACAACCCCGGTGTTTCGAAGCGAGCCTAACGCGGGTAGGAAAAGGGGCTACGGCCGGAACGGTGCAGTTCTGATGATCTTTGCTCCGGCCTGTACGACTTGCGCCCCGGCGACCACCGAAAGCCCCTGTACGGCGAGGTGTCACCCGTTCCGGGGGCGCACACGGGGCGCACGGCGGCCCACCGGGAGCGCGGGCAGGTGCTCGGGCCGCCGTGCGCCCCGTGTGCGCCCCCGGAACGGGTGACACCTCGCCGTACAGGGGCTTTCGGTGGTCGCCGGGAGCGCGGGCAGGTGCTCGGGCCGAGTTGCGGACCGGAGGTGGGACCGGGCCGCAGGGCGGAGCGCGGACCGGGGTGCCGACCGGAGGCCGGACCGGAGGCCGGACCGGCGCCGCAGGGCGGCACTCGGCTGGATGCTCAGTCGGCGACGAGATCCTGGGCCAAGGAGACGGCCTCGGCCAGGGAGTCGGCCACCGGGACGCCCACCCGCCGGAGTTCGGCCCCGTCCGCCGATCCGCCCGTGTGCAGCACGGCCTTGATGCCCGCCTGCGCTGCGGCGTGCGCGTCGTCCGGCACGTCCCCGATCAGCACCGTGCGCGCCGGGTCCACCTGCTGCGCGAGTCGGCGCAAGTGCCGCTCCAGATATGCCCCCTTGCCGCTGATCCCGGAGGTGCCGTCCCGGCCGTCGATCCGCAGGAAGTGCGAGGCGAGCCCCAACCTGCCGACCAGCGGCACCAGTTGGGTGTGCTCGTACATCGACAGCAGGGACTGCGTCCGCCCCTCGGTGGCGCCCCACGCGGCGAGCAGTTCGGCCGCGCCGGGCGCGAGCAGGCACTGGTCGCGGCGCTCCTCGTAGTGCTCGTGGAAGACGGCGTCCATGCGCTGCCACTCCTCCGGTGAGGGCCGGCGGCCGAGCCGGTCCTCGTAGAAGTCGATCACCGGTATCCGGTACAGCGCCCGGTACTCCGCCACGGTCAGCGGGGCCAGCCCGTACTCCGCGAAGGCGGCGTTGCTGGCGCCGACGACGGCGTGGGTGTCGTCGAAGAGGGTTCCGTTCCAGTCCCAGACGAGATGTGCGCGCATGCCGCGACCCTACGCGGAGGCGGTGACAGTCACGGAAGCAGGCCGGGAACCTCCTGGGTCGCGAACCACAGCAGTTCGTGGTCCTCAGCCCCGTCCACGGTGAACCGGGCGTCCTCATCCCCCGCGTCCGCCGCCGCGACCGCCTCCGCCGCGGCGGCGAGGTCGGCCACCACCTCGGGGTCGTCGGCGTCGGCGTGCACGGAGGCCGCCTTGGCCAGCCGCGGGGCGGCTACCAGCTCCACCGCCCCGAGCAGGGCGGCGTCCTCGTGCTCGGCGTGGTTCTGCAGGCGCACCTCGCCGTCCGGGACGTCCACCGCGACCACCACCCGGCGCCGTGGGGCCTTCGCGTCCTCCGCCAGCAGCCGCAGGCTGGCCTGCGCGGCGCGGACCAGGGCGGCGTACTCCAACTCCTCGATGTCGTCGCTGAGATACCACTCGCGCAGCGCCGGCGTCACGGCGTAGGCCCGCAGCGGCGCCGGCCCCAGCACGCCCTCCGCGTGCGACTGCGCGAGAGCGGTCAGGGTGGTGGGCACATACACGCGCATCGGGGCACTCCGGAAAGAGAGTCGGCGGTTCCGGCATCAGGATAAGGGGCCGCGCGGGCGACGGGATCCGCTCCTTCGAGTGTCACCCGACCGTGAATTTTCACCGTTATGTTTCCGTTATCGACCGAATCGCCGCAGATCAGCGCCTTGCGCCACTCGTTCGGATGAAATCCGGAATGTTCTCCACAGGCGTTTTTCACCCCTTGTCCAGATTCTTGCCGACCGCTAACAAGGATCACAACATCTCCGGAGGAGGTACTGCAATGCACACACCGCCGAGGTCCGTCCGTGTCGGTCGCCTGCACAGCCTCAGTGCGCGGCGCCAAGCGCAGCCCTTTCCGAGCTGCACCCGGGACAACAGGATCGCCCGCGCCTACGCACAGCAGTTGGTGGAGTTCCTGCACGGCAAGCGGGCCCTGCACCAGATCGCCCGCCTCACCACCGACGACATCCGGGCCGACCTGAACCAGCTGATTCGCCGCAGATGGCTGCAGCAACCGGCTCTCGGCAATGTCTTCGACTACACGCCCTGTCCGCGCGTACTCGAAGTATCGGCCATGGTCCACGAAGGGGAACGGGTCCATCCGCTCGCGTTCCGCCTCGAACTGCGGAAACCCCGCCGCTCCCTGCCGGAAAGCTGGATCTTCACCGCCCTGCGCACCCCCTTCTGACAGCACTCAGGCCCCGGTACCCCTGCGGGAACCGGGGCCTGACGGCCTGTCACTACTTCTTGCGGCGGCGGCCCTTGGCCGCCTTCCGGCGCTCCGCCCGGGTCATCCCGGGCACCTCGTCCTCGACGGCGTCCGCGTCGGTCAGGAAGTCGCCCTCGACCACGCTGTTGTCACCGTCCACCGACGGGGCGGAGAAGTGCAGCCGGTCCGGGCGCTGCGGCGCCTCCAGGCCCTTGGCGTGGATCTCCGGGGAGCCGACCTTCTCCAGCTCCACCGCACCCTCCTCGGGCAGCGGGACCTCCTCGATCTGCTGCTCGACCTGGACCTCCAGGTTGAACAGGTAGGAGATCGACTCCTCCTTGATCCCGTCCATCATGGCCTGGAACATGTCGAAGCCCTCGCGCTGGTACTCGACCAGCGGGTCGCGCTGCGCCAGGGCCCGCATGCCGATGCCCTCCTGCAGGTAGTCCATCTCGTAGAGGTGCTCCCGCCAGCGGCGGTCCAGCACCGAGAGGACCACGCGGCGCTCCAGCTCGCGCATGACCTGCTCGCCCAGCTGCTCCTCGCGCTCCGCGTAGCGGGAGTGCACGTCCGCCTTCACCGCGTCGGCCAGCTCGTCGGCGCTGACCCGGGAGCGGTCGCCCTCCTCGTCCTCGAAGTCCTCGATCTGCAGCGAGATCGGGTACAGCTGGCCGAGCGCCTGCCAGAGCTTCTCCCAGTCCCACTCCTCCGAGAAGCCCTCGGACGTCGCGTCCCGGATGTACGCGTCGACGGTGTCGTCGATGAAGTGGCCGATCTGCTCGCGCAGGTCCTCCCCCTCGAGCACGCGGCGGCGCTCGCCGTAGACGACCTCGCGCTGACGGTTCAGCACCTCGTCGTACTTGAGGACGTTCTTGCGGATCTCGAAGTTCTGCTGCTCGACCTGGGTCTGCGCCGAGGCGATGGCCCGGGTGACCATCTTCGACTCGATCGGCACGTCCTCGGGCACGTTGGCCATGGACAGCACGCGCTCGACCATGCCGGCCTTGAACAGGCGCATCAGGTCGTCGCCCAGCGACAGGTAGAAGCGGGACTCGCCCGGGTCGCCCTGACGGCCGGAGCGGCCGCGCAGCTGGTTGTCGATGCGACGCGACTCGTGCCGCTCGGTGCCCAGCACGTAGAGGCCGCCCAGCTCCTGGACCTCCTCCTGCTCGGCCTTCACGGCCTCCTTGGCCTTCTCCAGCGCGGCGGGCCAGGCAGCCTCGTACTCCTCCGGCGTGTCCACCGGGGAGAGCCCGCGCTGCGCCAACTCGGCCGCGGCCAGGTGCTCCTCGTTGCCGCCGAGCTTGATGTCGGTACCGCGGCCGGCCATGTTGGTGGCCACCGTGACCGCGCCCTTGCGGCCGGCCTGGGCGACGATCTGCGCCTCGCGCTCGTGGTACTTGGCGTTCAGCACCTCGTGCTGCACCCCGCGCTTGCGCAGCTCCTGGGACAGGTACTCGGACTTCTCCACCGAGGTGGTGCCGACCAGGACCGGCTGGCCCTTCTCGTGGCGGCCCACGATGTCCTCGACCACGGCGGCGAACTTGGCCGGCTCGGACTTGTAGATCAGGTCCGGCAGGTCCAGGCGGCGCGGCGGCTTGTTGGTCGGGATCGGAACCACGCCGAGCTTGTAGATCTGGTGGAACTCGGCCGCCTCGGTCTGCGCGGTACCGGTCATGCCGGACAGCTTCTCGTAGAGGCGGAAGAAGTTCTGCAGGGTGATCGTGGCCAGCGTCTGGTTCTCGTTCTGGATCTCGACGCCTTCCTTGGCCTCGATCGCCTGGTGCATGCCCTCGTTGTAGCGGCGGCCGGCGAGCACACGGCCGGTGTGCTCGTCGACGATCAGCACCTCGCCGTCGATGACGACGTAGTCCTTGTCGCGCTTGTACAGCTCCTTGGCCTTGATGGCGTTGTTCAGGAAGCCGACCAGCGGGGTGTTGGCGACGTCATAGAGGTTGTCGATGCCCAGGTAGTCCTCGACCCGGGTGACGCCCTCCTCCAGGATGCCGACCGTGCGCTTCTTCTCGTCCACCTCGTAGTCGCGGTCGAGCTTGAGGCGGGTGACCATCTTGGCGAAGTCGCCGTACCACTTGGTGGCCGAGTCGGCTGGCCCGGAGATGATCAGCGGGGTGCGGGCCTCGTCGATGAGGATCGAGTCGACCTCGTCGACGATCGCGAAGTTGTGTCCGCGCTGCACCAGTTCGTCCTTCGACCACGCCATGTTGTCGCGCAGGTAGTCGAAGCCGAACTCGTTGTTGGTGCCGTAGGTGATGTCGCAGGCGTACTGGGCGCGGCGCTCGGCCGGGCTCATGTTGGCCAGGATGCAGCCGACCTCCAGGCCGAGGAAGCGGTGCACCCGGCCCATCCACTCCGAGTCGCGCTCGGCGAGGTAGTCGTTGGTGGTGATCAGGTGCACGCCCTTGCCCGAGAGCGCGTTGAGGTAGGCCGGCAGCGTGCCGACCAGGGTCTTGCCCTCACCGGTGCGCATCTCCGCGACGTACCCCATGTGCAGCGCGGCGCCGCCCATGAGCTGCACGTCGTAGTGGCGCTGGCCGAGGGTGCGCTTCGCCGCCTCGCGGACCGCGGCGAAGGCCTCCGGCAGGATGTCGTCCAGGGTCTCCCCGTCGGCGAGGCGCTCGCGGAACTCGTCCGTCAGCGCCCGGAGCTCGGCATCGGTGAGGTTGACGAAGTCCTCTTCGATGGAGTTGACCTGGGCAGCGATCCGCTGCAGCTTGCGAAGGATCTTTCCCTCACCTGCGCGCAGGACCTTGTCGAAGACGGACACGTGGGCTGGCTCCTTGCCTGGGCTGGCCATCGGCGATTCAGTAACGGTGAGAGCACGGGAGCATCACCGCATCGGTCATCGTATGCGAGGAAGGGAGCAAGCCGGGAGGTCCGTCAGCACTGCGAGCGATGTCAGACCGTGAGATTTTCCGTTGAGCGAACCGACATCACTCTGACACCCATACAAAACGGACAACGGATTGCGTGCGGACGGTCGGTGCACAAATGCCTTTCCGGGCGGAAGCAGCCGCCCGTTAGTCTCCCGGGGCATGGACCCCGTGCACCTGACGACCGATCGCCTGCTGCTGCGCCCGCTGCGGGATGCCGACATCGAGGCCGTCCTGGCGGCGGGCAGCGACCCGGCCACCCAGCACAACACGACGATCCCGGTCCCCTACACGCGGGAGCACGCCCGGAGCTTCGTCCAGGACTACGCGCCGGGCGCGTGGCGGGACGAGAAGGAGTTCGTCTTCGGGGTCGCGCTGAAGCCGACGGACGAACTGGTGGCGTGCGTGAGCGTGCACGCCCGCAACTTCCGCGACGACGGGGTGGCCGAGATCGGGTACTGGGCGGTCCCCGCCCAACGCGGCCACGGATACACCGCGGAGGCGGTCGGCGAGATCTGCCGCTGGGCGTTCGCGGAGCTGGGCGTGGTGCGGATGGAGTGGCAGGCGGTGGAAGGCAACTGGCCCTCGCGGAGGGTGGCGGAGAAGGCGGGCTTCGCCTTCGAGGGCACGCTCCGCTCCAAGCTGGTCCACAGGGGCCGGCGCTTCGACGGCTGGATCGGCGCGCGGCTGGCCCCGGGAGCGGAAGCCACCGTGACGGCAGCGTCTTCGGACCCCGCGACCGCCGGGAGCCCCGGAGCCCTCGGGGCTCCCGGCGAGAGCACGGACCTGCCGCCGGACGCCGGGCCGGCACCGCGCGCCTAGGGCCGCAGCCGCCCGGCACTGCGCGGCTGGCGTCGCAGCGGCCCGGCGCTGCGCGACTGGCGTGGCGGCCCAGCACAGCGCGGCTGGCGCCGTGGCGGCCCGGCGCTGCGCGACTGGCGTGGCGTCGGTGAGCCGCCCGGTCGGGCCGGGCAACCGGAGCGTGCGGGCGGGGGGCCGGGG
>NZ_JBHSQJ010000042.1:24755-35748 GCF_042658505.1 Streptacidiphilus monticola
CGCGGCGGGGACGGGGCCGGGGGCCAGCCGAGGGGCCCAGCGGAGTTCGGAGGGCGTCGCCCACGGGCCGGGGGAGGACGCCGGAGGGGTCGGCGGAGTAGGGACGGCGCCGACCCGAGGCCGAGGCTGAGGCCGGGCCGGCCAAGCGGGGTCGGCGGAACTTCGGAGGGCATCCGCCCGCAGGCCGAGCGAGGACACCGGAGGGGTCGGCGGAGTAGGGACGGCGCCGACCCGAGGCCGAGGCTGAGGCCGGGCCGGCCAAGCGGGGTCGGCGGAACTTCGGAGGGCATCCGCCCGCAGGCCGAGCGAGGACACCGGAGGGGTCGGCGGAGTAGGGACGGCGCCGACCCGAGGTCGGCAGAGGCCGAGGCCGGGCCGGCCAAGCGGGATCGGCGGAACTCGGAAGGCATCGGCCCCCAAGGCCGCGTGCAAAACGTCGGAGTCGGGCCGCGGAGCGGAGGGCACAGACCCCGGGGCCGGGATCGGGGCCCTGGGCTGGGCCGGGTCCCAAGAGGGGAGCACCAGACCGCCTCCCGCCCTGGCAGAGGCCGCGCGGCGGCCCGGCTGCGGCACAGAGGCTTGGGCCTGTCACCCCGGAGGGGTCAGCAGGGTGCGCGCCACGCCGTGAGGTCCAGCGTCTTGCGCATGGCGCTGAGGCCCAGCCGCTTGGCGGCCCGGCAGCGGGAGGCCGGATCCGCGCCCGCAGCGCCGCCGCTCCCCTGCCCGTCGACATCGACGTACTCCACCTCCAGCACGGCCTTGCCCGCCCGCAGGAAGGGCAGTGTCCGGCCGCACTCGTCGTACTGGGCACACTGCTCGACCACGGCGAAGTCGAAGTCCCGTACCAGCTGCGGGACTTGGTCGAGATCGTTCTTCAGCGCCACCGAGAGCCCGCGGTCGTGGGCCAGCCGGGCGACCATCCGGTTGAAGGACAACTGATCGGCCGCGGTGAGCGGGAAGCCGCTGTCGTTCGCGTAGCCGTCCACGTTGTCGGGTTCGACGGCGTCGAACCCCTTGCGCCGGCACTCGTCGAAGCGGGCGGCGATCAACGGCTCGAGCGCGGACAGCCGGCGGATGTCCAGCCACCGCTCGTCCGGCCAGCCGTCCAGCGGCCGACCGCGGAGGGCCGGGGCGAACGCGGCGCGGTCGGGGCGGAAGTCCTCCCAGGCGCCGACGTTGACGTAGCAGACGACGTGCCGTCCGCGCGCGTGCAGCGCTGCCACGGTGGCGGCGGACGTCTCCTGTCCGTCGACGTCGTAGACGGGCACGTCCGGGGAGAGGTCCACCCGTCCCGAGAGCTGCCACTGCCAGTCGGTCCCGGGGCGCGGCACCCATCGGGAGGATGCCGTGCCGTCCCCACTACCGGCGCTCGGGCTGCCAGGCGAAGCCGTGGACCCGCCCGGCGCGGGCGTCGCCGCCGGATGCCCCCCGCCACCACAGCCCGCGAGTACCAGCGCGGCAGCCACCGTCGCCGTGGCCCACCCTGACCACCGTCGCACCCACGTCCTCCTCCACGCGTGACCAGCCCTCCCTCACCTCACCACAACCGTCCACCAGTTCGGCCGTCGCCACACACACTGAGCGGACCGGTCGGACCGCGCGGACCGGTCGGACCGGGCGGATCGGGCGGATCGGGCCGGACCCGGGGCGGCGCCTGCCCGCTCCGCGGCTACCGGTGGCGAGTGGCGTCGACCGAGGCGCGGACCGCCGTGGCGAGCAGTGCGACGGCGGCGACCGCGCACACCACCGCCTGGGCCACGGGCGGCTGGACGCCGCCGCGCAGGCAGGCGAGCAGGGCCAGGGCCGCTCCGGCGCAGAGCAGCATCGCCCGGGACGCCAGGCCGAAGGACTGCAGCAGTTGGGCGCTCCACACCGCCGCGCCCAGCGCGGGTATCGCGATTCCTCCCGGCAGCGCCGCCGGGCCTGCCCACAGCAGCGTGACGGCCAGCACCAGGGCGGTCAGGACCAGCAGGTACCCGCCCAGGCAGCGCAACAGCACGGCCGCCACCGCGCGTTGGAACTCCCCCGGGGAGCCGCTGCGGCCGAGGGCGGCGTCCGCATCGCCTCGGCACTCCGTCAGGAACCACTCCGCGCCGCCCATGCTCAGGGTCAACGCCACGGTGGCCGGCCCGACATGAGCCAGCGTCAGGCCTGCGACGGCCGCTCCGAAGACCACGTGCACGGCCAGCTCGACCGTCGCCCGCCGGTCCAGGCCCGGCAGGGCGGCCAGCGCAGCGCCCACGACCGCCCCCGTCTCCTCGCGGACCGCGGTCCACGCGGTCCGCACGGTGAGCAGCATGGCTGCGGCCAGGAGCAGTGCGCCTGCCCACCCGGGCGGGGAGGGCAGCCCGTGGCGCGCGGCGATAACCCAGCACCCGCCGGCCGCCACGGGCAGCAGGGCCACCAGCAACTGCCGTTCCCGGCCGAGGACGAGCAGCAGCGTCGCCGTCGCGAAGTACAGCGCCTGCCCGCAGCCGAAGGCGGCGCTCCTGCCGAAGCCGTCGAAGGCCGGCACCACGAGACAGGCCGGGACCAGCCCGGCGACGCCGCCACGCAGCAGCGAGCCCGCGGCACGGGCCCGGTCGCCGCCATGCAGCCAGCCGTAGGCGCGGTGCGCCACGGCCTGGCTCCAACTCCAGCTGAGCAGGAGCCCGATGACCAGACCGGCACCGAAGTGCAAGCCTGGCCCTACCAGCAGGCCGGCTGTAGCGGGCAGCGCGAACAGCACGCCGCGCAGGGCGCACCGGGCTGCGGAGACCTGCCACCACGGGCGCCGTCCCCCGTCCTGTGCCGGGTCCGCGGTCCGCCGCGCCTGGTCGAACAGTTCACGGGCCAGGACGAAGGCGTCCTCCCGCCCGTAACGGAGTCGGATCTGCCGGTCGCTCAGGCCCTCGGCCTCGATCCGTGCGGCCACCTCCAGCGGGTGGACCGCGCGTGCGGCCAGACCCCCGAAGCGCTCGACGAGTTCCGCCGCTGGGTCGTCGGCAGATCCCGTGCACGCCAGGCTCTCCGGCCCGCCTCTCGGCCTCGGCAGGGGGGCTGCGGGGCGGCTCGTGGGATCGAAGGCGCTCATGCCGCCCGCACCTCCGCCCGTGGCCGCTGCGAGGACCGCTCGACCGTTGTGGCGGCGGGTGCGCCGACACCCGACCCGGCGTACAGGGCCCGATAGGCGGCCACCGTGCGGTCCACGGTGAAGTGTTCGAGCACCCGGGCCCGGGCCGCGGCACCGAGCGCCCGCCGTCGCCCGGCGTCCCGCAGCAGCTCGACCAGGGCCTGCGCCATAGCAGCAGGCTCCCGGGGCGGGACCAGCAGGCCGGTGTCGCCCACGGCCTCGGCGACGCCGCCGACGTCGGTCGAGACCGTCGGCCGCCCGACGCTCATCGCCTCGATCACGCTGAACGGGAAGCCCTCCGAGATGCTGGAAAGCGCAACCACGCTCCCTGCCGCGTAGGCCTCGCGGACCTGCGCGATGCGTCCCTCGAAGGCCACCTGCTCGCCGATCCCCAACTTCGCCGCAAGATCTCGCAGTTGGGCCTCATAGTGCTCCGCCCCCCGGGGCGCCGCGCCGAAGAGCCGGAGCCGCAGGCCGGGAACCTCGCGGGCGGCCAGGGCCACGGCCCGCAGCAGCGTCTCGAGGTCCTTGATCGGATCGATCCGCCCGGCCCAGCTGACGGTCGGCTCCTCGGGTTCCGCCTCGGCCACGGCGAAGACATCCGGATCGACGCCGTTGTAGACCGTCCGGATCCGGCTCGGCTCGCAGCCGCCCTGCTCCTCCCAGCGACGGTTGTAGCGGTTGCACGGCGCGACCACGTCCGCACCCCGGTAGCTCTCCTCGGCCAGCAGCCGGTAGAAGCCCAGCATCAGCGCGCGCACCGGGCGGGCGAAGTCCTCCTCGTTCATGCACAGATAGCGCTCCCGCAGGTAGATGCCGTGCTCCGAGAGGATCAGCGGCACCCCGTGGAACCGTCTGGCGGACAGGCCCGGCAGCACCGCGAGCCCTCCGGTGACGGCATGCGCCACGCCGCGGGCGGGCGGCTGCACCGCCAGCGGCCGCAGCGCGTGCTCGAGCAGGTCGGTGGCGGTGATGGCCTCACGGAGGCTCGGCCGGTCCTGACAGGTGCTCAGGAACGGCATCCGCCACAGCTTCTGCAGCGTCCGCACGGCGCCCTCGCTGCGCAGGGCCTCGGTCAACGACCAGCCGGTGAGGGCGAACTCGGCCAGCTCGTAGAGCTCCTCCGCGAAGTACGGCTCGAAGTCCGGGTCGAGCAGCGCGAGCAGGAAGCGCTCGTAGCCGCTCAGGAACCGCCGCAGCGTGCGGCCCCGGGCGACCCGACCGGTGGGGGGCGGCCCCCACAGGGGCACCGAGCTGACCGAGGCGACCTGCGCCGGGAGCGGCCAGACGACCGGTTCCTCGCCGCTGGCGGTCAGTCCGAGCACGTGGAAGCGCAGTTCGGGCATGCCGCGCACGAGCTGGTCGCACCAGGTGCTGACGCCTCCGTGGACGTAGGGATAGGTGCCTTCGGTGAGCAGGGTGACGTCTGTGGGGACGTGCACGATGGTTCCCCCCTGGATCCGGACCTGCGACTAGTGGCTGCCGAGGAGCTTGGCCGCCCCGGACAGCGTCAACCGCACCGGTGCCAGCAGCGAGTTCGGCACGTACGGCTGACTGCTGGCACTGCTTCCCGTGCCGGCGCTCGGCGCGGAGCCGGCGCTCGGCGCCGAGCCGGAGGCGGGCGTGGCCGCGCCGCTGAGCTTGAGCGACACGGAGCTCTGCAGCAGCCCGGGGCTCACCCAGCCGGAGAGCTCTCCCGCGTAGCCGGTGCCCACGGCCGAGGTGCCGAGCAACTGCTGCTGCACGGTGCCGTTGGGCATGGTGACCTGCGCCGCCGTGCCGCTCGGCGCCTGCACGGTGACCGTGCCGCCCACCCGGTAGGCGGTGACCTTTCCGGCGGCGAGGGCGGCCTGCCAGGCGGCGCGCTGCTTCAGCTCGGCGCCGATGGCCGACTCACGCAGGTTGAGCAGGGGCGCGTTGTCGGCGATCAGCGCGCTGTACCGGTCCAGGATGCCGTCGAGCACCGGGTAGGCGATGCGGTCCTCGGCCAGGTTGGACTGGTGGATGTAGTGCGGCAGTGGGCTGTCGGCCAGCACGTGGCCGAGGTCGATGCGGACCTCCAGCGGCACGATGTAGTCGGCGTACCCGGTGCTCTCGTCGAGCGGCGCGGGCATGCAGCTCGTGGTGGCCGGGTTGGCCGTGCAGATGCCGCTGCCGCCCTGGGCCGTGCTGGTGTAGAGCCAGTTGTACTCGTCGACCTCGTCGGCGGTGGTGCCCGCGTTGTAGTAGACGTTCATCGGGTACCGCGGCACGGTCAGCGTGCTGCTGCCGACGGCCCGCTGGTCCGCCTCACGGGAGTGGTCGCTGCCGGTCCAGCGGACGCCGGAAGCCGCCAGCGACGTGGCCAGGTTGGGGTTGTCCACAGGTTGCTGCGGCAGGGTCTTCAGGCCCGAGTGCTCTCCGGTGACCAGCTCCGTGTTGTCGACGGGCAGCCCGTGAGCGGCGGCCCACTGCTGGTTCTTCTGGACCGCCGTCCGGATGGTGCTCTCGCTGACCCACTGCGTGTTGCCAGCGGTGTCCTTGCCGCAGGACCAGGGCACCGTCGCGATGTCCTGCACGCAGCCCAGGAACGGGTGGTCGTAGGTGTGGTTGACCCAGCGGAAGGAGCTCTTGGCGGCGAGCAGCGAGGTGGTCAGCGGGTCGCTGCCGTTGGCGGCGACCGCGTCGTCGCTGCCGCCTCCGTTGAAGAGCAGGTCCAGGGTGAACTTGCGCTGCTGCGACCACTGCTGGGCATAGGTCACGTCTGCGGGGGTCATCCGGATCTCGGAGGGCGCCGGGGTGCCCTGGCAGGCCGAGGCCGCGTCGCCGGGCGTGCACTTGGCGGTGCTGCTCCAGCGATCGTCGGGCAGGAACACGTCGTCCACGTGGACCTCGAAGTAGTCGCGGTCGTAGCCGAGGTGGACTCCCTGGGTGGCCCAGTCGACGATGCCGCGGGCCAGCAGTCGGAACTGCTGCTGGTACTGGTTGTACGCGAAGGTGAGCACGAGTTCGGACCGGCCGTCGTGGTCGTACTGGCCCGCCAGCACCCCCTGGGCGCTGCTGCCCGGAATGGGCGCGGTGACCAGCGGGGTGAAGCTCGCCCCGGCGGCCTGGGTCGCCAGAGGCGTTGCCAGGTAGCCATAACTCTCGGTCACGGCAGGGTCGTTGTCCTCGAAGGGCACGCTGCCGCGCAGGTACGTGAAGGGGCCCGACAGGCCCGCCGCGGTGACCGTCCCTGTGGTGCCGTCCAACGGGCCGATGTACCCCGGGTTCGCCGCCCAGTTGAGGCCGACCGCGGGCTGGGCGTACGTGTAGGCGTCGACCTGGCGCACGCCGTACGTCTGCTCGTAGGCGGCCAGGGCGGTCAGCTCGTCGGCGCTCAGCCCGGCAGGTGCGTTGTTCGGCAGCACGACCGCCTGGTACCTGGCCTCGGCCTGCCCGGAAGAGGTGGTCGTGGCGAGGAAGGCGGCGTTCAGCACGGGCCGGCTGGCACTGCCGAGGTCCACCCGCGTGTACGGGGTGCCGGCCAGATCCAGCTCGTTGGCGATGGCGGCCACCGCGGGACCGCCGTCGTCCACGACGAGCAGGCGCAGGTCGATCCGCGGCGAACTCGCCGCGAAGGCCGTGCCGGTGGGCGGCGCGGCGAGCGCCAGCAGTCCGGCCACGGCGCAGGCCGCGGCCCAGCGGGTGCGACGACCCATGGTGTACCCCTCCCGTCGGCGCACCCCGGGCACGCCGCAGTACGCATGCCCGCGAGCCCACGGCCCGGCATGCCGAAAGTGATGGAATCCCCCTGTGCGAACACGCAGTCGGCGCTCTGTGAGCAGCTCGCTGCGTTGCGTTCATATGCTAGGAGGCCGGTCCGACCATCCCGCCGTCCAAGGCCGGAGAACCACTCGGACGTGTGACGTTTTGTGTCCGCGTTCGGAAGGCGACCGCCCGGCCCCGCGGCCTGTCAGTGGTCCCGTCTACGCTCGGCCCACATGAGCACCCTGCTGAGCGCCGACCACGCCCGCCGCATCGCCCTGCGCGCCCAGGGCCTGCTCGGGGCCCCCGACCGCCGGGCGGGAGTGCGCGGCGTGCTGCGTCACCTGGGCGCGGTCCAGCTGGACACCATCTCCGTGCTGGCCCGCTCGCACGAACTGGTGCCCTACGCGCGGCTCGGCGCCGTCGGCCGGGAGGCCGTCGAGCGCGCCTACTGGAGCGGCGGGGCGTCGTTCGAGTACTGGTCCCACGCGGCCTGCGTGCTGCCCGTCGAGGAGTGGCCGCTGTTCGCGTTCCGCCGCCGGCGCTTCCTCGCCCGCGGCCACCGGTGGCACCGGATGGAGGACGCGGACCGCTCCTGCGCCGAGGTGCTCGCCCGGCTCCGGGCCGACGGTCCGCTCACCGCAACGGAGTTGGGCGGCGCCAAGAAGGGCGGCGTCTGGTGGGACTGGTCCGAGACCAAGATCGCCGTGGAGTGGCTGCTCGACACCGGCGTCGTCGTCTGCGGCGAACGCCGCGGCTGGAAACGCGTCTACGACCTCGCCGAACGCGCCGTCCCCGCTGAGCTGTTGGCGCAGGAGCTCGAAGACGCGGACTGCCTGCGCCGCCTGGTCGGGCAGGCCGGCGCCGCGCTCGGCGTCGCCACGGTGAAGGATCTCGCCGACTACCACCGCCTCAAGGTCGACCAGGTCACCGCCGCCCTGCCGGAGAGCGGCCTGGTCCCCGTCCAGGTCGCCGGCTGGGGCCGCGACGGCCGGCCGGCTGCCGCCTGGGCCGCCCCTGAGGCCTTGGCCACGGAGCCGCGCGGGCGGCACCGCACCACCCTGCTCTCCCCCTTCGACTCACTCGTCTGGGACCGGTCGCGCACCGAGCGGATCTTCGGCCTGAGTCACCGACTGGAGGCCTACACCCCGCGTGAGAAGCGCGTCCACGGGTACTTCGCCATGCCGCTGCTGGCGGGCGGCCGACTGGTGGGCCGCGTCGATCCCGCCCGGGAGGGGCGCACCCTGATCGCCCGTCAGCTCTCGGTGGACAGCGCCCGGCACCTGCCCGCCCTGGCCCAGGCCCTGCGCGAGGCCGCTTCCTGGGTCGGCTGCACCGACGTGCGCGTCGAGCGCCTGCACGACGAATCGCTTCGGCCGGAGCTGGAGAAGCTGCTCAGCTGATCTCGAGGATCTTCTCCCGCATCGCGTAGACCACCGCCTCCATCCTGGAGTGCAGTTGCAGCTTCTCCAGGATGTTGCGGACATGGTTCTTCACGGTGTTCTCGCTGATGAACAGCTGCCGGGCGATGTCCTTGTTGTTCAGCCCGGTCGCCACCAGCTTGAGCACCTCCATCTCACGGTCCGTCAACCGCGGGGCGGGCACGAGAGGTTTCTCGTCCGAGCGCTGCTTGATCATCGACTTGAACTCGGTCAGCAGCTTGGCCGCCATGGCGGGGCTGATCTGCGACTGCCCGTCCGCCACCGCGCGGATGGCGGTGGCCACCTCGTCCGTGGAGATTTCCTTGAGCAGGTATCCGGTGGCACCCGCCTTGATCGCCTCGTAGAGGTCGGCCTCCTCGTCGCTCATCGTCAGCATGATGATCCGGGCGCTCGGCGCGACCTCCTTGATCGCCGTGCAGGCCTCGATCCCGCTGCGCCGCGGCATCCGCACGTCCATCAGCACGATGTCGGGCAGCAGGTCCGCCGCCTGCTCGACCGCCTCCGAGCCGTCCCCCGCCTCGCCGACGACCTGGATGTCGTCCTCCTGCGCCAGCACGATCTCCAGGCCCCGGCGGAACAGGGCGTGGTCGTCCACCACGAGGACGCGGATCGGCTCCGGCGCGGACCGGCCCCGCTGCCCGGGTATCTCCAGCTCGCCCTCCCGCTCCTCGCCCACGGCGCGGCGCAGCGTCTCCCAGCGCTCGTCCATCCGGTCCTCCCCCTCGGTGGTCGGGTGTACGCGCAATGATTCCACGTGGCAAGCACGTTGAGATCAGCCCGCAGCGCCCGGTTCCCTCGAAAGTGCGGCGTGCGCCCGACCCGGCGACGACGGCGCTGGAGCCTGTCCGGCGGATCTGTCCGGACCAGCCGCGCCGCTCCCCCACCCTTCGAGCGGGAGGTACCCCCAGGTGCGGCCGGCTCCAAGGCGGCGGAGCGCCCTCGTGCCGGACGTGGTTGGGCGCTTCCGCGGGAGGGCGGCACCTGCCCGCCGGAGGCTGGGGGAGGCTGTGCCGGACGGCGCGGGCCGGGAAAGATCCCGTCGGACAGGCCCTCACGCGGTGGTCCCCGGCCGCAACCGGGGACCACCGCTGTTCGGAAGGTGTTCGGAAGGCGCCTTCCTACTCCAGCTCCTCCACCTTCAGGTGGATCACGCCGTAGTCGTAGGCGTGCCTGCGGTACACGACGCTCGGCATCATGGCGTCGGAGTCCACGTACAGGTAGAAGTCGTGGCCGACGAGCTCCATCTCGTAGAGCGCCTGGTCCAGGGTGATCGGCACGGCGGCGTGGGTCTTCTCGCGGACCACCATCGGCCCGTCGCCCTCGACCTCGACGGACCCCATCCGGGTCCGCTTCAGCTCCGGGCTCAACTCCTCGGCCGCGACGGCGCCGGCCTCCTCGGGCAGCGTCGCCGTGGCCTTGGACACGCTCAGCGGCGGTGCACCCTTGTGCACGGCCCGGCGGTCCTTCGCCTTGCGGAGCTGGGCGTCGAGCTTGGCCGACGCCAGGTCCAGCGCCGCGTAGGGGTCTCCCGCGGAGGCCTCGGCCCGGATCACCGGCCCCTTGGTGCGGACCGTGATCTCCACCCGGTCGCAGTTCTCGGCCTGGCGCGGGTTGCGCTCCTTGGACAGCTCCACGTCAGCGCTGATGACCTTGCCCTTGCCGTCCAGCTTGCTGATCCGGGAGAGCTTGTCGCTGACGTGCTTGCGGAACCGCTCGGGAACCTCGGTCTTGCGACCCTTGACGACAATGTCCACGCAGTTCTCCGATCCCTTGCGCTTCGTACGCGGCGGGCCCGCCGGGCCGCCGCGCCCATCGAGGACGCAGTCCCGCCCACTCGTTCGGACGGACCGCCCTCAACCCCTTCCTCCCCACTCGTTTCGGTGAGAACCCCATCGAACAACGCTTCAGCGGATTCTGCCCGCCGAAACCGGAGGAATCCGGAGGTCGGGACGTTCATACGTTCTGACCTCCCAAAATCTCCCCATCCGGACCCCTTGTACAGCCCCCGGGAAGCGGCTACCCCCGATCGGATGAACAGCGGGTGAACCCCCGACGGACCCGACGGCCATGCAGCATCCTTGCCCCCGGCGGATCCGTCCTGAACATCCCGGCACCGACGGGAGGAGCAGCCGTGTCCCACCCGGTCGTCCCCACCGCCCAGACCCCCTTGACCCGGCTCGCCGAGGCCGTCCTCGACGTGCTGCTTCCCGACCGCTGCCTCGGCTGCGGCTGTCCCCACACCCAGCTGTGCCCCGACTGCCGCGCCCGGCTCGAGGCCGCACAGCCCTTCCGCGCCCGCCCCGCCCACGCTCCACCCGGACTGCCCGAGACCTACGCGGCCGCCGGATACGAAGGACCGGTCCGCCAGGCGCTGTTGGCACACAAGGAACGCGGCGCCCTCGGGCTGGCCCGTCCCCTCGGCACCGCGCTGGCCCGGGCCGTCTGCACCGCCGTGCCCGTGGGCGTGGCCAGCCGCGGCGCCCCGCTGCTTCTGGTGCCCATGCCCTCCACCCGAGCCGCGACTCGCGCCCGCGGACACGACCCCACCCGGCGGCTGGCCCGGCGTGCCGCCGCCGTCCTGCGCACGGGCGGCGTACCCGCCCGGGCGCTGCCCGCCCTCGCCCACCGGCGCCGGGTGGCCGACCAGGCGGGACTCGGCGCGGCCGGCCGCCTGGAGAACCTCCGCGGCGCGCTCGGCACCGCTCCCCGCTGG
>NZ_JBHSQJ010000042.1:35853-40700 GCF_042658505.1 Streptacidiphilus monticola
CCGGCCGCGTCGTCCTCGTCGACGACCTGGTGACGACGGGCGCCTCCCTGGCCGAGGCGGCACGCGGGCTCGGCGCCGCCGGGGCGGACGTGCTGGCCGCCGCGGTGGTCGCCGCGGCGCCCGACCGCCCGAAGGCTGCCCGCTCGCCCGCCGGCGGCGCCGGTCGGCCGGGTCAGCCCGGATAGGTCGGCTGCGAGCCCTCCGCGATGAACTCCCACTTGTTCGAGTTGGGGGCCAGCTTCCAGATCTTCTTGTCCTGGTCGCTGCCCAGGAGCGCCTGCGGCTGGATCCCCTGAACCGCACTCACCTGGCTCATCCGGCTGAGGAGTTGGGCGTTGCCGGAGTTCTGCTGAGCCTGCGAGCCGTCGGTTTCCAGCATGGCCAGACTGTCCGTCGGCGAGCCCTCGAACTGTCCCAGCATGATCAGGCTGTCGCCGTCGTACCACGACAGGGCCCCCACCGACGTCACCTTCGGCGCCAACGGATGCAGCCCGTCCACGGTCAGCAACGGGCTCTGCTCGGTTCCTTCACGCGAGATCCTGCCGAGCAGCAGCCGGTCCTGACCGCCCTGCTGCACCTCCAGCACGATCCGCACGCCGTCCGCGGCCACCCGCACGCGGGTCACCGTGCCCGAGAGGCCGACGAGCGAGACCACGGCCGGCTGGCCGTTCACCGCCGCCAGCAGCCGGTCCGGCACCGAGCGGTCCGCCACCCAGATCGTGCCGGCCGCGTCCCAGCTCGGCGTCGACAGCCCGGCGCCGGACCCGCGCTCGGCGTGGAACAGAGCCTGGCTCGGCGGTGCGCTGCCGGTCAGCGAACTGACGTACAGCGCGCGACCGTCGGACGACACCGCCGCCACCTGGCTCCCACCGTCCGGCGCGACGGCGAAGGACCCGATGCCCACACCCTGCGGCACCGGCTCCGCGCCCAGCTCGGTCTTGCTCCCGCTGTCCGGACTCACGCTCCACAGATGCCCGTTGGTGCCCACGTAGTAGCCCGTCGCGCTGCTCGCGGGCTGGCGCCCGGCGAAGGTCGAGGCGTCCATCGAGCACAACGCCGAGCCGTCGCCGTCCCGGTACAGGCGCACCGACGACACGGCCTGGCCGCTCTGCGACGACTCCTGGGTGTTCACCTGGCTCAGCGTCAGATACAGCTGCTCAGCCATGCTCTGGCAGGCAGCGCCGGACGTCAGGCCGCCCGGTTCGGGGGCGCGCAGGTACACCGACGCGGTGCCGTCCGCCGCGGTCTGCAGCCTGGCCAGACGCGTGTCCTTGGGGAAGGCGGAGGCGACCACCGGGTCGAGCCAGTCGCTGGGACCGCGGAGCAGCTGCGTCACCGCCGTGTCGAGCGGATCGATTCTGCTGCGCAGATACACCGGGTCCGTCACCAGGGGCGCCGACCTGGGCACCCCCGGCCCCTGACGGGCGGGGTAGTAGAGATCCACGGACTGGTATATCCGCTGGAAGTCCACCTGGTTGAGGATCAGCCCCGGTGGCAGTTCCTTGATCCGCCACTGGCCCTGTGCGTTCTTGGCGAAGGTGAAGGGCAGATCGACCTTCACCCCCCCGTCGTCGGCGCCGTCCGTGGCGTACACGTGGTTGGCGTCCAGGTGCGCGAGCTGCCGCCCCTCGACGACGACCGTCGCCTCCTTGCCGTTCGAGGTCTGCGGCGGCAGCACGCTCATCCCGTCGAGCACGGTCACCCGCTGCTCCGGGTCCCAGGTCGTGCCCTGGGCAAGGTACTTGCGCGCCGTCTCGTAGCCGTGCTCGTCACTGACCAGGTCGTCGAGGAAGCCCTTCATGAGCTCCTCCGGGGCCTCGCCGTCCTTCGGCGGCACCGCCACGACGACCACCTGCGAGTCCTGGCCCTGCCCGGCCGGATCGCTGGGGACGGGACCGGGCGAGCCGTCGCCCGGCATTGCCGCGCAGCCGGCCAGCAGCAGCGCGGCGCCCAGGACCGCCGCGCTACTCGCCGTCCGCCGTCGCATCCTCATCCCGCCCCTCCTTGGAGACCACCACATGCCCGCCGTCCGAGCCGAAGCCCGCGAACGGCCGGACATCCGCCGGGTTGCTGGCCGGCACGCCCCGGCCGGGGGTCCGCGGTATCACCGAGCCGTAGCCCAGCACGCCGCCGAGTCCCGCGCCCAGGCCGCCGCCTGACGACTCCTCAGTCGACCGCAGTGGCTCGGAAGAAGCAGGCCGCGGCCGCCGATACGGCATGCCCGTCGCCTCCAGGCCCCGGTTGCTGCGCGAGTCGGCGGGCTCCAGCGCGATCGGCGAGCGCGTGATCTCCTGTCCGAGCTTCTGAGGCACCGTCAGCCGGAACTGCGAGCCACCGCCCGGTTCACCCCAGGCCTGCAGCCAGCCGCCGTGCAACGCGGCGTCCTCCAGCGCGATCGACAGGCCCAGGCCGGTCCCGCCGGTGGTCCGCGCCCGAGCCGGGTCCGCCCGCCAGAAGCGGTTGAACACCCGCGCGGCCTCGCCGGGCTTGAGCCCGATGCCGTGGTCGCGCACCGCCACGGCCACCGCTCCTTCGCCTGAGGCCAGACGTACCTCGATGTCGCGGCCCTCGCCGTGCTCCAGAGCGTTGACGACCAGGTTGCGCAGGATCCGCTCGATCCGCCGCGGGTCCACCTCGGCGACCACCGGCTCCTCGGCGCCGATCACGTGCACCGCACTGCCCTTGCGCTTGGCCAGCGGCTCCGCTCCGTCCACGACCCGGGTCACGACGTCCCGCAGATCCGCGGGCTCCGCATCGAGGATGGCCGCGCCGGCGTCGAAGCGGCTGATCTCCAGCAGATCCGCCAGCAGCGACTCGAACCGGTCCAGCTGGTTCTGCAGCAGCTCCGCCGCGCGCTCGGTGGCCGGGTCGCCGAAGTCCTCACGCGACTCGTAGAGCAGGTCCGCCGCCATCCGCACCGTGGTGAGCGGCGTACGCAGCTCGTGGGAGACGTCCGAGACGAACCGCCGCTGCACCCGGGAGAGCTCCTCCAACTGCCGGATCTGCGCCTGCAGCGCCCCGGCCATGCGGTTGAAGCTCTCCCCGAGCCGGGCGATGTCGTCCGTGCCGGAGACCTTCATCCGCTCCTCCAGCCGCCCGGAGGCCAGCCACTCCGAGATCTCCGCGGCCATCCGCACGGGCGTCACGACCTGACGGACCACCAGCCAGGAGATACCGCCGAGCAGCACGACGACGAACACGCCGGCCGACGCCAGCGTGCCGCCGACCAGGTTGAGGGTGCTCTCCTCCTGCGTGAACGGGAAGAGGTAGTAGAGCTGGTAGGGCCCCAGATGCTTGTCCGTGTACTGAACACCCACGGCGATACCGGAGACGCTCTTGGCGTTCCGGAAGGCGATGGAGGTGTAGACGTACTGCGGCTTCTCCGGGTACTGCCCGACCAGCGTGCGCAGCGACGCCGGGATGCTCACATCCGGGTCCACGCTGCCGCTCACGCGCGCACCGCGCGCGCCCGGGCTGCTCGTCGCCTGGCTGACACTGTCGCTGGGGACCATGCCGACCACGTAGTACGCCCCCGCGCCGCTGTTCGCCAGCGCGGTGACCTCCTCGGTCAGCAGCTTGCCCATGTCGATCGGCGTGGACGGTCCGGCCACGCCCTGGCCGGCCACGGTCTGCCCCTTGTCGGAAGCCGACGTCGCCGCAGCGATGCTGGCCTTGGCCGTCGTCATGCCGTTCACGGCCTGAGTGAAGACGGACGCCTTCTTGGCGTTCAGCAGCCCGTTGCGCACCTGGTTCATCACCACGATGCCGAGCAGCGCCACCACGCCCACCGCGAGGACCAGGGTGGTCGCCACGATGCGCAGCTGGATGGACCGCCGGTACAGGCCGACCGCACGGCCGAACGGCCGTCGTAGCCGCTGCCACAGCATGGACGTGACCGACCACGGCTCCTCGGACCGCCACGTGCCCGTGTCCGGGCCACCGTTGTTCCGGGAACCGCCGTGGGCTCCCGCCTCGCCTGCACTGCCCGGGGCCGAAGGCCCGCCGTCCGGGTCGGGCTCGACGGCGGGCATTCGACCGCTCATCTCAGTTGGGTCCCGCCTTGTAGCCGACGCCACGGACCGTCACGACGATCTCGGGGCGCTCGGGGTCCTTCTCGATCTTCGACCGGAGCCGCTGCACGTGGACGTTGACCAGCCGCGTGTCGGCCGCGTGCCGGTAGCCCCACACCTGCTCCAGCAGCACTTCGCGGGTGAACACCTGCCAGGGCTTGCGCGCGAGCGCCACCAGGAGGTCGAACTCCAGCGGGGTCAGCGGGATGCTCCGCCCGTCGCGCTTGACCGAGTGGCCGGCGACATCGATCACCAGGTCGCCGATCGCGAGCTGCTCGGGGCTGGGCTCCTCGGCCCGACGAAGCCGGGCACGCACCCGGGCGACCAGCTCCTTGGGCTTGAACGGCTTCGTCATGTAGTCGTCCGCCCCGGACTCGAGACCCACGACGACGTCCACGGTGTCCGTCTTGGCCGTCAGCATGACGATGGGCACACCCGACTCCGCCCGGATCTGTCGGCAGACGTCGATGCCGTCCCGACCGGGAAGCATCAGATCGAGGAGTACGAGGTCGGGCTTGACCTCGCGGAAGACCGACAGAGCCTTGTCACCGTCCGCCACGAAGGATGGCTCGAAGCCCTCTCCACGGAGCACGATGCCGAGCATCTCGGCCAGAGCAGTGTCGTCATCGACGATCAAGACGCGTCCCTTCATACCGTCCATGGTCTCATCTTCCAAACGTGACCTGGGGCACAGTTGACGAGACTTCCGCCACTCGTTCGGCTGGATCTGGACCAAAGGGACGTCCAACGCAGGAAGGGCCCCGGCATCTGCCGGGG
>NZ_JBHSQJ010000043.1:0-14624 GCF_042658505.1 Streptacidiphilus monticola
CGCGCGCGGGGCGGCCCGTCGGGCGGCCCCGGCGGCCGCCACGCCGCGGGCTCGCGTCAGGCCGCCCGCGCCGCGCTCTTGCGCTGACGCTGCCTCACCGCTCCCCGCCCGGCAGGATTTCTTCCCGAGGGCTGTCGAAAGGGTCGTCCGCCGTTCGTCATAGTGGTGCACGCATCCCCGATGCTCGAGGAGCACACCGTGAAGTACCTGCTGCTGATTAATACCGCGGCCCCCGACTCCACCGAGGAGCGGCCGGCGGAGGGGCCGACGGTGGAGGAGTTCCTGGCGTACGAGAAGGCACTGTCCGACGCCGGGGTCAAGCTCGACGGCAACGCCCTGGACCTCGGCAACGCCACCACCGTGCGCGTGCGGGTCGACGGCGAGCGCGTGGTGACCGACGGTCCCTTCGCGGAGACGCGGGAGATCGTCGGCGGGTACTACCTGATCGACGTGGCCGACCTCGACGCCGCGCTCGACTGGGCGGCCCGCTGCCCCGGCGCGAAGTACGGCACCGTCGAGGTCCGGACGGTGTGGGAGCCGGTCGGGCCGTGACAGAAGGGCGAGGAGGGCGGGCGGCGGCCCGGTCCGTCGAGGCGGTGTTCCGCGAGGACCGGAGCCGGCTGCGCGCCCTGCTCGCCGCCCGGTTCGGCGATCTCGACCTCGCCGAGGAGACCGCCTCCGACGCGATCGAGGCCGCCCTCGCCCGCTGGCCCGTCGACGGCGTGCCCGACAAGCCGCTGGCCTGGCTCCTGACGACGGCCCGGCGCAAGGCGATCGACCGGATCCGGCGCGATCGCGCCTACGCCGAGCGGCTCGCGATGCTGCAGGTGGAGGCCGACCGAGCCGACCCGCCGACCGACGCCGAGCCGGGCTTCGACGACATCCCGGACGAGCGGCTGCAGTTGTTCTTCACCTGCTGCCACCCCGCCCTGTCGCTCGAGGCGCAGACCGCGCTGACCCTGCGCTTCCTCGCGGGACTGACCACGCCCGAGGTCGCCCGCGCCTTCCTGGTGCCCACCGCGACCATGGGGCAGCGCATCGTCCGTGCCAAGCGCAAGATCCGCACCGCCCGGATCCCCTTCCGGGTGCCGGGGCCGGAGGAGTTGCCGACGCGGTTGCCGGGCGTGCTGCGCGTCGTCTACCTCGTCTTCACCGAGGGCTACGCCGCCAGCTCAGGGGCCGATCTGCTCCGGCCCGACCTCGCCGAGGAGGCGATCCGGCTCGCCCGGATCCTGCACCGCCTGCTCCCCCGCGAGCGGGAGGTGACGGGACTGCTGGCCCTGCTGCTGCTCACCGACGCCCGCCGCGCGGCCCGGGTGGACGCGGACGGGAACCAGGTGCTGCTGGAGGACCAGGACCGCAGCCTCTGGGACACCGAACTCATCGCCGAAGGACAGCAGTTGGTGGTCCCGGCGCTGAGCGGCCCGGCCGTCGGTCCCTACGCCGTCCAGGCGGCCGTCGCGGCGCTGCACGACGAGGCCCCCGACGTCGCGTCCACCGACTGGCCGCAGATCGTCGCCCTCTACGACGTGCTGCTGCGTATCGACCCCTCCCCGCTCGTGGCCCTGAACCGGGCTGTGGCGGTGGCCATGCGGGACGGTCCCGAGGCGGGCCTGGCACTGCTGGACCGGCTGACGGACGCTCAGGAACTGCGGGGCTACCACCTGCTGCCCGCCGCCCGGGGCGATCTGCTGCGCCGCCTGGGCCGCCGCAGCGAGGCCGCGGCGGCGTACCGGGCGGCGCTCGACCTCGTGGGCAACGACTCCGAACGGGCCGCCCTCGTCCGCCGCCTGGCCGAGCTGACGGACCGCTGACCCGCCGGTTCGGCTGAGCGCCCGGTTCCCTCGCCCCGCCGGTTCCACCCGGCTCCACCCGGCGTTCCACCCGCGGGTTGAGGCGCCGAGCCGGGCCGCGGGACGACGCTGGGGCCATGACGTTCACGGACTGGCTTCTCGACATCGCCCTCATCTCGCTCGTCCTGCTGCAACTGCGGGACCGGGTGCTGAGCCTGCACACCCTGCTGCTCCCCGCGGCGCTGGTCACCTGGGCCGGGTTCCGCTACCTCGGCGCGGTCCCGACCGCCGGGAACGACCTGGAGTTCGTCGGGCTCGCCGTCGCGGCCGGGCTGGCGCTGGGCACCGGAGCCGGAGTGCTCACCCGGGTGCGGCGCCGCCACGAGGACGGCCGCGTCGTCGTGCGCGCCACGTACACCGCGGCGGCGCTGTGGGTGCTGGGCATGGCCGCGCGGCTCGCCTTCCAGCTCTACGTCACCCACGGCGGTGCGCCGGCGGTCGGCCGCTTCTCCGTCGAGCACCACCTGGACCGGGCGTCCTGGACCACCGCGATCCTGCTGATGGCGTTCGCCGAGGTCTTCTCCCGCACGGGAGTCCTGTGGTGGCGCTCCCTCGCCGTGCGGCGCGTCCCGCAGGGCCGGATCGCCGCCGCCTGAGCGGACCGCCCCCATGCTCGGGACGCGTCCGCGGAAGGCGAGGGGAGAACGCGGTGGCGGAGCAGCGGGCAGGCGCGGACGGAAGCGACGTCGAGGCTCAACCCCCGTGGTGGGGCTGGGTGTTCGCGGTCACGGCGCCGTTCGCCCTCCTCGCGCTGGTGCCCCCCCTGGTTCGGCGCGGTGTCGCCGCTGGACTCCACCGCGACCGTGTCCTACGGCGCGTGGACCCTCGGGGCCTGCTCGCCGGGCTCACCGGGCCGCGCACGGCGCTCGCCCTCGCCGGGGGTGCTGCTGCTGGCGACGCCGCTGCTGCTGCCTCGGCGCGACGCCGCGCCCGCGGAGGTTCCGCAGGAGCCGGTCGCGAGCCTGCGCTGACGTCGCGTCAGGCCCGGGTCGGGCCGGCCCGGACCCCTTCGGGCCGTCCGTCGGAGCCGCGCGGCCCAGGCCGCTTCAGCGCTCCGGGTCTCCTGCGGTGTGGGCCAGCACGGCGCTGCCGGTGAGGCGGCCCTCGGACAGGTCCCGGGCCACGGCCGTGGGACGGCGGTCGGCCCTGCGGGCGAAGTCCAGCAGGCGCTGGTAGGCCTCGTCCATCGACAGGTCGCCGGTCTCGGCCAGGATGCCCTTGGCCCGCTCGATCACCGACCGGTCCTCCAGAGCGCGGGTCACGTACCCGGCCGCGGTCTCGGACCGCCCCGGCTGCTGCTGCAGGATGCCGAGCATGCTGAGGTCGGCGAACGCCTGAGCGGTCGCCAGCTCGCCCGGGGCCAGCTGCCCGGGCTCGTGCATGAACAGGTTGAGCGCCCCGCGCGGGCTGGCGTGCAGGCGCAGCGGCAGTGCGTGCACGGAGCCGAAGCCGGCCTCCCGGGCGGCCGGCGCGATCTGCGGCCAGCGGCCGTCCGCCGTCGCGAGGTCGGGCCAGGACACGGGCCGCCCCTCGCGCACGCAGTCCACGCAGGGCCCCTCGGCGAGCTCGACCTGACGCCGCTCCAGGCGGCGGACGGCCTCGTCGGTGTAGGCGACGTCCCGCAGCACCCCGCTCCGGTCGACGACCACGATGCCGATGCCGTCGGCACCGCAGACCTGGGCGCAGCCGCGCGCGACCTGGTCGAGGAACTCGGCCAGGTCGAAGTCGCCCACCAGTGACGCCGTCAGGCTCGCGAACACGTCACCGGGGATCGTCTGGCGACTCACCGCCACCTCCCTGTCTGCCTCCACGCTACGCCCCGAACGGGGCCTCGCTGCCGCGTCATCCCTGTCATCTTTCCGTCCGGTCCCGGTCCTCCGGCGCGAACCGGAACCGCCGGTCGATCAGGTCCCTGGCCACCTCGCCGAGCGGCCGTCCGTCGGCGAAGGCGCGGGCGCGCAGCCGGGCCAGGGCGGTCTGCGCGTCCACGTCCAACTGGGCCATCGCCATGCCGACGGCCTGGTCGATCTCGACGCCGTCGAGGTCGGGGCTGTCCAGCCAGCCGGGTTCGGCGGACTCGTCCGAGCCGATGGACTTGAGCAGGGCCGCACCGGCGATCTCGACGCCGATCCGGGCCGCGGACAGCGTCTCCTCGTCCAGCAGGCCCGGCGTGTCCTGGTAGAGGCCGAGCACGCCGAAGCGCACCTCGGACACGCTCATCGGGAAGGCGAACGCGGCCCGCACCGGCAGCCCCTGGGCGGCCAGTCCGGCCGCGAACAGAGGCCAGCGCCGGGCGTCGGCGCCGGACAGGTCGCCGGCCAGCACGGGCCTGCCGGTGAGGAACGCGTCCAGGCCCGGGCCCTCGCCGAGGGAGAACTGGAGCTGCTCCGCGCCGGCCGCGTCAGAGGTCTGCGCGTGCAGCAGGCGACGGTGGTCCAGGTCGCTCATCACGGAGATGGCCGCGCTGCGGACGCCCAGGGCGGCCGTGAAGGCCTCGCACAGCCGGTGGGGCAGACGGTCGTCAGCCGTCTCCGCCACGGCCTCCGCCATGATCTGGACCACCCGGGCTAGTGCCTGCATGCCCTCGCCTTGTCCCGGACCTCTCCTCGCCGCCTGGTTCCCTACCTCCGTACTGGGCGTCGGGCGGTTTCCGCCTGTCCGTCGACTACCCGCCAGCGAGGCCTGCACGCATGTTAGTGCCGCGTCAGGGAACCTTCGCCCCGCCGCGCCGCCATGCACGGCCTCCACCGGCCTCCGGCAGCAGGAGCCACCGTCCTGCGTGGGCGAAGCGTCCACGTGGACCCAGGACGAGAACGCTCCGCCGCCTTGGAGCCGGCCGCGCCCGGCGACGCGGCGCAGGGGGCGAAGGTCCCCTGACGCGGCACCGGGGCCGCCGACGTCCGGTTCGGCGCGGGCCCGCCGTGGCGGCGGCCCGCGTCAGCGGCGGGCGGTCGCGCCCAGCACGTCCAGCTGGCCCAGGGCGGCAGGCAGCAGGCAGTTGCGGTACCAGCTGAACCAGGCGGCCGCCACGGCGGTGAGGGAGTCCACGACCGCGAGTTGACGGTCCGTCGGCGCCGCTGCCGACTGGCTGCTGTGGGTGGAGACCAGGCCCTGGCAGTGACCGTCCGCCGAGACCACCGGCGTGCTCTGCAGGCTGCCGCCGGGGCCGTCCACCGAGTCCCCGCCGCCCACGGCCACGGGGGCGAAGACGGCCTGGACGGCGTCGTCGAAGCCGCGGTGGACCACCAGGTCCAGGCGCCCGTGCCGGAACAGCTGGACGCTGCCGCGGTCGGCGCCGGTGACGCCGAGGGCCGCGTCCAGCAGCGCCAGCGCCACCTCCTCCGCCGAGCAGGTGTCGGGCGCCGCGACGGGGAGCAGGTCCAGCGGCGGCGCGGGCGGCGGCGGCCGGGCCGGCGGCCACGGCGGCGGCGCTCCCGGCACGGCCGCGGCGGACGGACCGCTGTGGACCGAGACCCGGACGGAGGCCCGGACGGCCGCCGCCAGCGCCGCCGGAGCGAGCCGGTACCGTTCGGCGACCTGCCGGATGAGCCGTTCGGCGGCGGCGAGGTCCGCCAACTCGTAGCGCTCCTGCAGCAGTCCCGAGGCCTGGGCCAGGGCCTCCTGCTCCTGCAGCCGCCGACGCAGCCGCTCGGCCTGTTCGCGCATGCCCGGCTCGGCGCCCGAGACCACGATCCCGCCCCCCGGCGCCTCGGCAGCGCCGAGGACGGCGATCGCGGCCGCCAGACTGGGCGCCGTCACGGGCGCCGGGCGCGCGCCCGCGGCGGCGAGCGCCTTGGCCACCGAGGACGAGGCCGCAGCGCACACGAACAGGCGCCCGGCGGCGCGGTACCGCTCCGAGGCCTGGAGCAGCACGCGGACCCCGGGCGCGGCGAGCAGCCGCACCCCGGACAGGTCGACGATCAGCGCAGGGGTCGCGTGGGGCGACAACTCCTCCAGTACCGAGGCGAGTTGGCCAGCCGTCTGCTGGTCGATGACGCCCCGGGCGCTGAGGACCGCCGGCCCCTCGCCGGGGGCCTGCAGGGTCACTTCCAGCTCGTGCATCCGGGTGCCGCCTCCCGCCGGTCGGTGCGGCGTCGGTTACTTCCGGTATACCCCCGGCGTCCCGACATACCAACGATCGGAGCGGACGGTTCCGGTCCGGATGGATGGGGCGTACGGTCGCAGGAAGGGGGAAGCGGTCAGGTGAGAGCCTCCACCCCTGGGGAAGCCGTGTCGGACAACACGTCCGGAGAGCCCCGGCCCGGCCTGGCCGGTGACGCACAGGTCGTCCGGGCGCTCTTCGAGGACCTGCCGGAGCTGCTGGTCGGCGTCGAGGGCGACGACCGGCTGATCGTCGCTGCGAACTCCGCCTGGCGGCGGGCCGCGCGTCGGCACCGGGTGCTCGGACTCCCCCTCGGCGACGCCTTCCCCGGCCTGGAGCACCCGCGGCTGCGCGAGGTGTACGCGGCCGTCGGCCGCACCGGGACCCCGCAGACCGTCACCGACTGCCCGCTGCGGCTGGACGCCGGCACCGGCACCGACGACCTCTACGTCGACCTGCTGGTCTCCCCCCGCCGGGCCGCCGACGGCCGGGTCACCGGACTGACCCTGCGCGGCGTGGACGTGACCGAGCGGGCCCACCGCCGCCACCGGCTGCGCGGCGCCGAGGCGCCGCACCCCGCAGGCCCGGCCGAGCCGGACGGAGACGCCCGCGCCCTGCTGCGCAGCGTCCAGGGCACGCTGCTGCCGGACCACCTGCCGTGCCTGCCGGACGTGCGGCTGGGCGCGCGCTACCTGCTGGCCGCCCAGCAGGAGGCCGCCGGCGGCGACTGGTTCGACGCCGTACCGCTGCCGGGCGGTCAACTCGCCCTGGTGGTGGGCGACGTGGTCGGCCACGGCGCGGCGGCGGGCGCGGTCATGGGCCAGGTGCGCGCCGTGCTGCGGCGGAACCTGCTCGACGGCCGGTCCGCACTCGACTGCCTCGACACGGCCGACCGGCTCGCCCGCGACGTGCCGGGCGCGGCGGCGACGACCGTCGCGGTCGCGGTGCTGAACCGGACCACCGGCCGGCTGCAGTGCACCAGTGCCGGGCACCCGGCGCCGCTGGTCGTCGGCCCGGACGGGAGCTGCCGCTACCTGCCGCAGCACGGCAGCAGCCCGCTGGGCACCACGGGTGACTTCGAGGTGGGCGAACACCGGCTGGAAGAGGACGAGTTGCTCCTCCTCTACACCGACGGGGCACTGGAGCGACCGGGGGTCGGCCCGGCACGCGCCGTCGTGGACCTCGCCGAGGCGGCCCGTGCGGCGGTGCTGGAGGAGAGCAGCGACCCGGGCGGCCGCCCCGACCGGGTCTGCCACCGCATCCTGCACCGGCTGACCGAGGCCACCGGCTACCGCGACGACATCACCCTGCTGGCCGCCGAGCGGCGCGCCCCGCCGCTCCCACTCCAGGTCCGACTGCCGGTCGCCCCGGGCACTTTGGCCGCGGCCCGCACCGAACTGGCCATGTGGCTCTTCGACTTCGACGCCGACACCGCCGACGAGGCCGATCTGCACCACGCTGTCTGCGAGTTGGTCACCAACGCGATGGAGCACGGCTACCGCGACGGCCCTGTCGGCACCGTCCGCATCGACGCCGTGCTGACCGGCGACGGCCGGGTGGTGGTGACCGTCGCGGACAGCGGCCGGTGGCGTCCGCCCAGCGCGGACCCGGCCATGCGCGGGTTCGGCCTCGCCATCGCCCGGGCCATGACGGACAGCCTGCGCATCCGCCACGACGCCCTGGGCACCGAGGTCACCGTCAGCCGCCGGCTGCGGCTGCCGACGGTCGTCGTCCTGGACGCCCCCGAGCCCGCCGAGGCGGCCGATGCCGCACGCCTCCCGGTGGACCAGGCGAGCGAGGCCCATGCGGAGGCCGACGGCGACGGCGCCCGGGTCCGGCTCACCGGCCGCCTCGACGCCGCCACCGCGCTGTCCTGCGAGCACCAGCTGCGGGTCGCCCTCGGCGCCGGCACCGTCCCGGCCGTGATCGACCTGTCCGCGGTCACCCTGCTGGCCAGCGCCGGGGTGCAGACGCTGCACCGGATCGCCGCCGACGCCAGGGCCCACAGCACCGACCTGCGGCTGTTCGCCCCCGCCCGGAGCACCGCGCACCACGTGCTCACCCTGGTCCGGCTGCCCCACGAGACCAGCGACCCCGCCCGCGACGAGCCGGACGACCCGCGTGCGAGCGCGGACGGCGGCTGACGGGGGGTCACAGTTCGGCCGCACCCACTGTTGCGCGGTGCCTCGGACACGTAACGTCGTGAACGTACAAAGTCTGAACACGGGCAGGGCCGATCCGCTGCCCGCGGGCTCCCCCGTGGACACCGCCCTCGGACGCTGTACCGGTTCGACTGGCTCCTGCTGACCCACGGTCGAAGGGATTCCGGTCATGAGCGACCCGACTCGCGGCGCCCAACCCGCGCCGACTCCTGTGGTCTTCGCCGATCCGGCCCCGCTGGGGCTGTCCGGCTTCGCGCTCACCACGCTGCTGCTGTCCATCATCAACACCGGCCTCCTGAAGGAGACCGGGGCCATCTTCACCGTCCTGGGACTCGCGGCGTTCTACGGCGGCCTGGCCCAGTTCGTGGCCGGGCTCTTCGAGTTCCGCCGGGGGAACACCTTCGGCGCGACGGCGTTCGGGTCCTTCGGCGCCTTCTGGCTCGCCTACTGGTGGATCGTGCCGCACCTCTCCGCGGCGGGCGACGTGCACAACGCGGTCGGCCTGTTCCTGCTCGGCTGGGGCATCTTCACCGCCTTCATGACGATCGCGGCGCTGCGCACCTCGGGTGCCGTGCTGGCGGTCTTCGTGCTGCTGACGGTGACCTTCGTGCTGCTGGCCATCGGCGAGTTCCAGAACGGCCACCCGAGCCCGGACACCCTCACCAAGATCGGCGGCTGGTTCGGCATCGCCACCGGCCTGGTGGCCTGGTACGCCGCCGCGGCGACGGTCGTCAACGAGACCCACAAGCGCCCGCTGCTGCCCACCTGGCCGCTGCGCTGAACCTGCGGGAGGCGAGCGGATGAACACCGAGAGCCCACGGGACCCCAGGCCCGAGACGCTGGCCAACCTGCTGCACGAGCAGCGCCGCTTCGCCCCGCCGCCCGGCTTCGCCGAGCGGGCCAACGTGACCGCGGCGGCCTACGACCAGGCCGCCGCGGACCGCGAGGCCTTCTGGGCCGAGCAGGCCGGACGGCTCGACTGGGCCCGCCGCTGGGACCGGGTGCTCGACTGGAGCGGCGCCCCCTTCGCCCGCTGGTTCGAGGGCGGCCGGCTCAACGTCGCCTACAACTGCGTGGACCGCCACGTCGAGCAGGGCCGCGGCGACCGCGTCGCGGTCCACTTCGAGGGCGAGCCGGGCGACACCCGCACCCTCACCTACGCCCAGCTCAAGGAGGAGGTCTGCCGGGCCGCCAACGCGCTGACCGAGCTCGGCGTCCGCGCCGGGGACCGGGTCGCGATCTACCTGCCGATGATCCCCGAGGCGGTCGTGGCGATGCTGGCCTGCGCCCGCATCGGCGCGCCGCACTCGGTGGTCTTCGCCGCCTTCTCCCCCTCCGCGCTGCGCTCGCGCATCGACGACGCCGAGGCGAAGGTGCTGATCACCGCGGACGGCTACCACCGCCGCGGCGCGCCGGTGGACCTCAAGCCGAACGCGGACGCGGGCGTCGAGGGCGCGGAGTCGATCCGCACCGTCGTGGTCGTCCGGCGCACCGGCAGGCCCGTGCCCTGGAACGATGAACGGGACGTCTGGTGGCACGAGTTGACGGGACGTCAGCCGACGGAGCACACGCCTGAGGCGTTCGACGCCGAGCACCCGCTGTTCATCCTGTACACCTCGGGCACCACGGGCAGGCCCAAGGGCATCCTGCACACCACCGGCGGCTACCTGACCCAGGTCGCCTACACCCACCACGCCGTCTTCGACCTCAAGCCGGAGAGCGACGTCTACTGGTGCACGGCGGACGTGGGCTGGGTGACCGGCCACTCCTACATCGTCTACGGGCCGCTGGCCAACGGGGCGACCGAGGTCCTCTACGAGGGGACGCCGGACACCCCGCACCGGGGCCGGTTCTGGGAGATCGTGGAGAAGTACCGCGTCACCATCCTGTACACCGCGCCGACCGCGATCCGGATGTTCATGAAGTGGGGCGAGGAGATCCCCGCGCAGTTCGACCTCTCCTCGCTGCGGCTGATCGGCAGCGTCGGCGAGCCGATTAACCCGGAGGCCTGGATCTGGTACCGGCAGACCATCGGCGGCGGCAACTGCCCGGTGGTGGACACCTGGTGGCAGACCGAGACCGGCGCGATCATGATCTCGCCGCTGCCGGGCGTCAGCTCGACCAAGCCGGGCTCGGCCATGCGTCCGCTGCCCGGCATCTCGGCCGAGGTGGTGGACGACGCGGGCACGCCGGTGCCGAACGGCAGCGGCGGCCTGCTGGTCCTGGACCAGCCCTGGCCCTCGATGCTGCGCGGCATCTGGGGCGACCCGGACCGGTACCGGGACACCTACTGGGCCCGGTTCGCGGACCAGGGCTACTACTTCGCGGGCGACGGCGCGAAGAAGGACGAGGACGGCGACCTGTGGCTGCTGGGCCGGGTGGACGACATCATGCTCGTCTCCGGGCACAACATCTCCACCACGGAGGTCGAGTCCGCGCTGGTGTCCCACCCGGCGGTGGCCGAGGCGGCGGTGATCGGTGCGCAGGACCCGACCACGGGCCAGCGCATCGTCGCCTTCGTGATCCTGCGCGCCGACCGGGAGGGCGGCGCCGAGCTGGTCACCGAGCTGCAGGGCCACGTGGCCCGGGAGATCGGCCCGATCGCCCGCCCGAAGCAGATCTACCTGGTGCCGGAGCTGCCCAAGACCCGCTCCGGGAAGATCATGCGCCGGCTGCTGCAGGACGCCGCCGAGTCCCGCGCCCTCGGCGACACCACCACCCTCACCGACGCCACCGTCATGGAACGGATCACCGGCTCGCTGCCGGGCGCCGAGAAGGGGGACGCCGAGGAGTGACCCCCGACCGCCGCCCCGGTCACGCGCGCAGGGCCGCCTGCCCGTCCACCGGGGCGGCGGCGGGCGCCGGGCCGAGGACGCGGTCGAGGTAGGCGTTGGCGAAGACGCCGGTCGGGTCGACCGCGTCGCGCACCGCCGTGAAGTCGTCGAAGTGCTGGTAGCGGGGGCGCAGTTGGTCCGCCGTCAGGTCGTGCATCTTGCCCCAGTGCGGGCGGCCGCCGAAGTCGCCCAGGATGCGCTGGCAGGCGTCGAAGTACCGCCGGTAAGGCATGCGGTGGTACTGGTGGAAGGCGATGTAGCAGTTCTCCCTGCCGTACGCGGTGGACAGCCAGATGTCGTCGGCGGCGACGAAGCGGACCTCCAGAGGGAAGGAGACGCGCTCGTCGTCGCGGTCGATCCAGCGCCGGATCTCGCGCAGCGCCTCCGTCGCGTGCTCCCGCGGGATCGCGAACTCCCCTTCCAGGAACCGGACATCGCGCGGCGAGGCGAAGACCTGGTAGGACAGGTCGGTCCACTCGCGCGCCGACATGGCCTTGGCGGCGAAGCGCGCGATCGGCCGGACGGCGGCCGGGAAGCGGGTGCCGATCCGGCACAGCGCCTCGAAACCGGGACCGTTCAGCGCCTCGTCGAGCCTGCGGGCCAGCGGGGGGATCGGCCGCAGCGGCGTGTCGCCGGGGAGCCGGGTGAACCGGCGGGTCAGCGCGGTCTCGCTGTGCGGGAACCAGAAGAACTCGAAGTGGTCGTGGGCGTCGGCCAGTTGGTGCACCTGGTCGAGCACCTCGGCCACCGGCATGGCGCTGTCCCGGGCGTGCAGGGCGAACAGCGGCACGCACTGCAGGGTGACCTCGGTGACGACGCCGAGCGCGCCGAGGCCGACCCGGGCGGCGGCGAACAGCTCCGGCCGCTCGGTGGCCGAGCAGCGGACCACCGAGCCGTCCGCCAGCACGAGTTGGAGGGCCCGCACCTGGGTGGCGATGCCGCCGAAGCGGACGCTGGAGCCGTGGGTCCCGGTGGCGATGGCCCCGGAGATGGTCTGCCGGTCGATGTCGCCGAGGATCTCCATGGCCAGACCGTGCTCCGCCAGCAGCGGGTTGAGCTTCCACAGCGGCATGCCCGCGCCGACCGTGACCAGCCCGCTCGCGGCGTCCACCGCGACCAGGCCGTCCATCCGGTCCATCCGCAGCTGCACGCCGGGGGCGACGGCCGCGGGGCTGAACGAGTGGCCCGCGCCGACCGCCTTGACCCGGTGCCCGTCGCGGACCGCTGCGACGACGGCCGCGGCCGCCTCCTCGGCGTCGCCCGGGACGACGACGCGGACCGGCCGCGCCTGCTCGTTGCCCGCCCAGTTGCGCCACGCGCCCGTGCCCGTCATGTCCGGCGTCCTCTCGGCTCGGTATTGCACGGAAGACTGGACTTGGTCGGCTGTCCAAGTCAAGGGTCCTGAACGACTGACTTGGACAACCGACCAAGTGAGGCCGGACCCGCGCGGCTGGGGTAACGTGCCGGGCGTTCCATGCCGGGCGTTCCATTCCACCGGCAGCAGCCGACCGCCGACCAGCACCCCGGGAGCGCAGCATGAGCCGCCGTTCAGCCGACGAGCGCCGCGAGGAGCTGATCGAGGCGGCGATCCGGGTCATGATCCGCGACGGCGTCGCCAAGGCCACCACCCGGGCTGTCGTCGCGGAGGCGGGGCTGCCGCTCGGGGCGTTCCACTACTGCTTCCGCTCCAAGGAGGAGCTGCTGCAGAGCGTCATCGAGCGGATCATGGTGCGGGCCCTGGCCCCGGCGGTCGCGGCCGGGGTCCCCGGCCGCCCGGTGGACGAGGTGGTGCACACGACCCTGCACGCCTACTGGGACCGCATCCGGCGCAGCCCGGACGAGCACATGCTCACCTACGAGCTCACCCAGTTCGCCCTGCGCCGACCGGAGTTGGCGGAGCTGGCCCGGCGCCAGTACCAGCACTACCTGGACGTCACCCGGTCCTCGCTGGAGGCGATCGCGGACCTGGCGGGGATCGAGTGGGCGCTGCCCCTGCCCGTCCTCGCCCGCTACGGCCTCGGCGTCCTCGACGGCCTCACCCTCACCTGGCTCATCGACCGCGACGACGCCCCGGCCCTCGACGCCCTCGACGCCTACGCGGCCCACCTCGTCTCCCTCGCCCGCACGCCCGGGACCTGACGACGCTTCGGATTCACCGCGCCAGGTGCGCGAAGACCACGGTGTTCGCGGAGTAGCCGTCGCGGCGGTCCCAGCGGCCGCCGCAGGTGATCAGGCGCAGCTGGGCCGTCCCGCGACGGCCGGCGTAGACCAGGCGGTCGGGGAACCGGTCCTTCGGGTACAGCCGGACCGCGTCCACCCGGAAGGTCGCGGTCGCGCCGTTCCGCAGCCGCACGCGAACGGGATCCCCCGGCCGGAGCCTGCCGAGCAGGAAGAAGACGGCTGCCCCGTGGTCGTCGTCCACATGGCCGACGATGACGGCGGTTCCGGCGCTCCCCGGCGTGGCGCCCCCGGCATACCACCCGGCCACCTTGGGACGGTTCAACGGCGGTGGCTCGACGTGCCGTTGGGCGTCGAGGCCGACGGGCACCAGGGGCGCGTTCAGCCGCAGTGTCGGCACCGTCAGCCGCACCGGCACGCTGCGGGCCAGCGGCGTCCGCGCGTCCGCGGACACGCCGAGGTCGGCGGCCGGGTCGCCCGCCGCGACCGGGGGTGCGGCCGGGCCCCGGGCGGTCGCGCCGTCCTCCAGCAGCCAGGCCCCGGCCACGACGCCGGCGGCCGCCAACACGGCGGCCGCACGGCGACGCAGTCGCGGCGGGACGGTGCTCACCGGGCCGGACGACGCCGGACCAGGCGGACGCCCGCTGCCGCACCGGCCGTCAGCAGCAGACCGCCTGCCCAGAGCTCGGCCGTGTCACCAGCCGCGGAGGAGCCGCCGGCGCCCGCCTCCACCGGCCCCGACGGTGTCCCGCCGCCACCGTTCCCGCCGCCGTTGCCTCCGCCGCCCCCGTTGCCGCCACCGCCGCCCCCTCCGGACGGGCAGGCCACCTTGAAGACCTTGTGCTTGGCCGCGCCGTGCTCGCCGACGAAGGTCCAGGTGAGCTTGTACTGCCCGTTGGGGAGGTGCAGGGTGCCGGTGTGGCCCGCGCCGTTGGTCAGCGTCAGCGTGCCGGACAGCACGGGGGTCTTGCCGGGGTGCGGCTGCTTGAAGATCCGCCAGCTGACCTGCTGGATGGTGTCGAAGTGGAACGCGTCCAGGTAGAAGGCGCAGACCTTCGGGTTGTCGCGTTCGTCGGTGACCGCCGTGGTGGTGCGGTGCACCTTCACGTCCCCGTTGTCGCCCGGGGCGGGCTTCGCCAGGGCCAGGGCCGGGACCCCCACCACCAGGGCTGCGCTCATCACCCCCGCCGCGGTCAGGGGCAGGACTTGACGCAATGCGGGCATGGAACCTCCACACGGAACTGGCGGCTCCGCTGGCACGAGGAGCCGATGGGCCAGATCCGCCATCTGTTCCACGCCGAGGCCCGTTCCCTCCGCCTGATCTGACAAGTCGTCAGATCGGACTAACGCCCGGCGTTCAGGACTCTGCGCAGCAGGTTCAGGAGCCTCCCGCCGCCGGGACGGCGCGGCAGCGCCCGCCGGGCCCGCAGGTGGGCCTCGAACGCCACGGCGTCCGCGTGGCCGCCGCTCCCGGCCGCCCTGGGGCGGCCGGCGG
>NZ_JBHSQJ010000043.1:14637-24446 GCF_042658505.1 Streptacidiphilus monticola
GCGGCGAACTCGGCGAAACGGCGGGCGTACTCGCCCTCCCCCAGCGCCTCGACCAGCCAGGGGTGGTGCGCGCCCGCCACGGCCGTCCGCTTGACCAGCAGCGCCCGCGCCTGGACGCTGATGCGGTCCCCGTCCCAACCCGGCGGCACCGGTCCCCCGGCCACCAGCGCGGCGAGCAGGTCCGCCTGCGCCGCCCCGAGCGCGGCGCGGCGGCCCGCGCCCGCGCCCCCGCCCGCCGCCCCCGGGGCAGCCGTCATGCCGGGCCTCCCTCNTCAGCCGTCATGCCGGGCCTCCGTCACCGTGCGGCGGATGGCGGCGAGTTCCGCCGCCAGCTCGGCGTCCGGCGGATAGCCGCCGTCGCGCTCCAGCAGCACGCCGGGAAGCGCCGTGCGCGACGCCAGCGCGGCCAGCACCTCCAGGACCGGTTGCCCCACCGGATGGGTGTGGGTGTCGTGCCACACGCCGTCCCGCTCCACGCCCCCGGCCACGTGCACGTAGGCGACGCGGTCCAAGGGCAGGGCGTCCAGCGTCCGTTCCGGATCGAGCCCCACGTTCACCCGGGCGGTGTGCAGGTTGGCGACGTCCAGCAGCAGCAGTGCCCCCGTCCGCTCCGCCAGCTCGCCCAGGAACTGGCCCTCCGTCAACTCCTCGCCCGGCCAGGCCAGCAGCGGTGCGATGTTCTCCAGGGCCAGCGGCACCGGCAGCTGCTGCTGCGCGATCCGGACGTTCTCGGCGACCACCGCGAGCGCGTCCCGGGTGCGCGGCACCGGCAGCAGGTGCCCGGCGTCGAGCCCGCCCGCGCGGGTGAACGCCACATGCTCGCTGACCACGGGCGAGCCCAACGCCTCGGCACAGGCCGCCAGATGGGCCAGCCGCGCCGGGTCGGGGCGCTCGGCCCCGCCCAGCGACAGCGACACCCCGTGCGGAACGACCGCCACACCGCGCGCGCGAAGCGTCCGCAGCGACTCGGGCAGCGCCTCCGGCCGCAGGCCCTCGGCGATGGCCTCCACGAAGTCGACGCCCGGCAGCCGCTCCACGGTGAGGTCGATCTCGGGTCGCCAGCCGATGCCGAAGCCGAGCGCGGGCGGCGTCGCGGCCCCGCTCATCCCCCGCACCCACCGCCGCAACCGCCCCCGCAGCCACCGCCGCCGCCGCAACCGCCCCCGCTGCCACCGGAGTCCGAGGAGCCGGACCCACTGACCGAGCCGTAGAGGGAGGTCCGCAGGGTGGGGTCGGTGACGGCGGGCGCGCCGCCGAGAGCGATGCCGGTCAGCGCGACGGGCATCAGCGGGTCCGCACCCCCGGGCGCGGACCCGCCCGACGCGGTCGCGACCGCGACCGCGTCGCTGTCCTGACTGCGCCAGGCCCGCTGCTGCTCCGCCAGCACGCGGCGACCCGCCGCCGTCGTCCACCGCACCGAGGTGGCGTTGACGACCAGCACCGGCACCGTCACCACGAGCAGGAACACCAGGAAACCTACGGGGCGGCCGAGTTGAACCCCGTTGACCACGCGGGCCACGCCCATCCCGAACACGCCCAGCCCGAGCAGGGTGGTCAGACGCAGGCCGCGGCGGCGGCCCGAGGTGAGCAGCAGGCCGCGGGCGGCCGCGTCGCCGAGAGCGGCGCTGACGGCGGTGCTGCGGCGCGCGTCGCGGCGCAGCCGGGACAGGGTCATGGTCTTGCTGGCCCGGCAGCGGTCGAGCACCCACTGCTGGACCGGATCGGCCGCCGCCGTGCCGGTCGCGGCGATCCGGTGGTCGCGGCTGACGCGCAGCGCGTCGGCGGCGAGCAGCCCGTGGACGGCGGTCTCGACGACGCGGCCGGGGCCGCCCGCGAGCGCGGCGAGGGCGTAGAGGTCGAGGTCGAGCGGGGCGCCGTCCAGCGTCCGCGGCCCGCGGGTCAGTTGACGACGGATCAAGGAGCCGAGCAGGAGTGCGGCGACCAGAGCGGCCGCGTAGACGGCGAGGAACTGCGGGCCGCTGAGGCCCCAAGGCTGGTTCATGACGCCCCCCGAGCGAGTCGAACCGGAGAAGGTGAGCCCCTTCCCCGACGGATACGACCCCCAGCGCGCCACGGTTGCACTCCTGAGCAGGATTTGAGGGACCCTCAGCCCCCCCGCTGCGCGTGCACCGAACAGCCCCGCCCCCCCCCCCCCCCCCGCCCCCCGCCCCGGGCGGAACGTGCCGGCACCGCCGCGCGCCACCCCCCTCCGGCGGCGGCCCCTCGACCCAAGGCAGAGCGATGAGCCGGCCCCAGCGCCGGGTCCGTCCCCACCCCCCGAAGCGGAAAGGCGCCAGCAACTCCCGACCGGGCACCTCACCGGAGGCGAGGCCGTAGCGGCGCAAGCCCCCCGGGGCACAGCACGGGCCCGCCGCCCGAGGCCCCGCCGAAAGCGGGGAGGTGGGGCGAGCGCACCACACAAAAAAAACACCCGGGCCGAACGCCCGCCACCCGCCGAAGGCGGGGAGGGCGGCGGTGCCAACCGGGGCGCCTCGCCGAAGGCGGGGCCAGAGCGGCGCAGGCGAGCCGGGGCACAGCACGGGCCCGCCGCCCGAGGCCCCGCCGAAAGCGGGGAGGTGGGGCGAGCGCACCACCAAAAACACCCGGGCCGAACGCCCGCCACCCGCCGAAGGCGGGGAGGCGGCGGTGCCAACCGGGGCAATCTCACCCGCGGCGAAGCCGGAGCAGCGCAGGGGCCCCGGGGCGCAGCGCGGGGCTGCGGCGCCGGGGCCCCTGCGGGGGGCGGAGTGGGAGGGCGTCAGCCGTCGGTCTCCGTGGAGGGGAGGTAGGCGCCGGGGACGTCGTTGGGGGCGTAGATCTTGGACTCGCCGGGGTAGGGGGTCTTCCAGTTGTGGGTCTCGTACCAGGTCAGGTGGTTCATCTGGGCCGGGTTCGCCCAGTCCGGCACGGCGTTGGGCCCGGTCAGCCGCTGCTGCGTCTTCCACTTGGCCCACTGCGCCGCGATCCCCCGCTGCGCCGCCGGGGGCGTCGTCGTCGCGGGCACCAGCGCCGCCTTCGGGTCCTGCGGGGCGGGCGTGTCCACGCCGCAGCTGGGCGGGGTGGACAGGCCGTCGGTCAGCGATGTGCGGTTCGGCAGCGCCGTGAACGGCGTGTAGTCGGGCTTGTCCGTGAAGGCCGAGGCCATCGGCGTGGCCGCGCTGTCCTTCTGGTTCATCGGGTGGATCCCGAGGATCTGCTCGATGGTCCGGACCATCGTGATCTGCGTGTAGTAGTGGTCGTCCACCACGCCGTGCTGCGCCCACGGGCTGATGATCTGGATCGGCGCCCGGTGGCCGTCCACGTGGTCGAGGCCCGCCTGCGAGTCGTCCTCGACGACGAAGATCGCCGAGTCCTTCCAGTAGGGGCTGTGCGAGATCTCGTCCACGATCCTGCCGGTCGCCAGGTCGTTGTCGGCGACCTGCGCGGCGGGGCTGGCCGGTCCGCCGGTGTGGTCGCTGGAGAGCCAGAACATGTTGAGGTCGGCCGGGCCGTTCTTCTCGAAGTCCTGCTTCCAGATCTGGTACCGGTAGACGTCCGGCACGCTGGTGTCGAACTTCGGGAAGCCGGGCATCGAGACGCTGTTGAGCGACGGGATCGGCGACGAGGAGTTGAGCGTGTAGGCGGTGCCCTGACCGGTCGCGGCCATGGTCTTGGCGTCGCAGTACAGGTTCTGCCAACTCGCCCCGGCCGGCTTGGTCAGGAACTGCTGGAACTCACCGAAGTCGCGGACCGTCCGTCCGGCCGCCTGGGCACCGGACCACAGGAAGCCGGTCCGCTGGTGGCCGAGGGCGTCGTCCTCAGTGTCGTAACTGCGCTGGTACTCGCCCGCGGAGGACTCGGTGTACTCCGGATCGTCCGCCTGCATCAGCCAGTTGTGGCCCTCGGCGGAGTTGGTGCCGATGTCGTAGGTGTTGTCGTAGAGCCCGAACTGCTCGGCCAGCGCGTGCTGGTTGGGCGTGACGTTCTCGCCGAACTGGGCCAGCGCCGGGTCGCCGTTGCCCTTGGCGATGTCGCCGAAGACCTGGTCGTAGGTGCGGTTCTCCTTCACGATCAGGAACACGTGCTTGATCGTCGAGGGGTCGCCGATCCGCGTCGGCACCGGGACCGGCCGGGCGTGGCTCCTGCGGTTCGCCAGCTTGACGGCGCCGGGCGTCCAGCCGTTCTGCTGGAAGACCTTGGCGGTCAGCTCCCGGATCACCCGGTCGCTCGGGAGGGTGAACCGGGTCAGGCTGGACGTCGTGTCGTGGGTGTTGTGCCCGGCGGCCGTCGTGGGCCGGAGGGCGTCGACGCCACGGGTGTTGGAGACCAGCACCTGCCCGCCGACCGTGGTGATCTCGGCCGGGAAGTAGTCCGTCGGCACCAGGCCGACAAAGCTGACCGGCTCCTGCGGGGCGGTGTAGCGGTAGACCGCGACCGCGTTGGCCCGGCCCAGGGTGACCAGCAGGTGGCCGTCGTCGGTGAGGGTGACCGCGTCCGGCTCGTAGCCGACCGAGGCCTCCGGCCACGGCTGCGTGGCGATCGTCTGCACGACCTTGTCCCGGGCGGAGTCGATGACCGAGACGCTGTTGGTGGCGGTGTTGGTGACGAAGACCGCGCGGCCCTTGGCGTAGACGGCCGTCGGGTGCAGGCCCACCTCGATGGTCCCGACGGCCGCGGACGCGTTCGCGGTGTCGATGACGCTGACCGTGCCGGTCGTGGTGGCGCCGGTCGCCGGGTCGGCCGGCACCTGCGTGTTGTAGGAGTTCAGCGTCGCGTCGCCGGGCCGCGCCGGGCGTCCGCCCTCGTTGCTGACGTAGAGCTTCTGGCCGACCAGGGCCAGGCCGCGCGGGGCGTTGCCGACGGCCCAGCTCTGCTTGACCGTTCCGCTGGCCGCGTCTATCGCGACCACCCGGTTCTGGCCGTTCACGGCGGCGTAGACGGTTGCGCCGTCGCCGGAGAAGACGGCGACCGACGCGAGGGCGTGCTTGGCCCCGTCGGCCGGGATCTTCACCGTGGTCGGATTGGCCAGGCTGCCGTCCGGGTTCACCGTGAAGCGGACGTAGCCGTCGGTCTGGCCGAGCCACAGCTGGGTGCCGTCGGGCGAGTAGACCGGGGCCTCCTGGCCGACGGCACCGCCGCTGATGCGCAGGTCGTCGGCGGCGTTCGTGCCGATGCGCTGCTGCACCTGTCCGGTCGTCAGGTCGACCACCACCAGCGCCGCGTCGCCGTCGGCGATCGAGGCGGCCAGGTGGCGGCCGTCGGGGCTGACGGCGGAGGACATGAGCTTGCCGTCGTTGATGACGTTCCGGGTGCCGTAGGGGTCGATGTACTGGTCACTGGAGACGACCTGGCCCCGCGCGGTGACCTGGCCGACCTGCTGGGTGCCGAACTGGTGGGTCGAGGCGGCAGCGGTTCCGGTGGCCACGACGACTGCGGAGATGCAAGCCGTGACCAGCGTCGCCCGGCGGCCGACCCGCCTGCCGAAAAAGACGAAGCTCTCCTTCTCAGCACGCCGACGGCGCGTTACCTGCATGGAGTCATCCCTTCGGGGAAGTTGCGAGCAGTTCGACGCCCGCGTCGAACTGCCACAGGGGGTTGGGTGCGTCCCCGTGGGGGGTGCGCACCAGGAAGTAGCCGTTGACTTCCTTCGGACCGTCGCCGTCGGCCGTGATCCGGCCGTTGGCGGCGACATCGAGCTGGTAGACCGCGTTGCCCGGAGCGGCGGTGCCGGGGAGGTGCCAGGTGACCACGCAGCGCCAGTCGTTGCCGGCGCCGACCGGGTCCACCTGGCCGCCGCTGCGGTCGCACTGCGCGGTGGCGCGCAGCTGCGCCTCGGTGACGGCCGGACGGTGGAGCTGCTCCGTCTGCAGCCGGTACAGGTGGGCGAAGGCCGTGGCCACGGACCGCTCCACCTTGGCCTCGGTGATCCCGTCGGCGGTCCCCGTGGCCGGGACGGCCGACGCGACCGCGCCGAAGGTGACGGCGAGCAGCGCGGCCGGCGGCAGCACCGCCAGGACGACGCCGCGCCGGCCCAGGCCGTCGTCGCTGCCGTTGGTGAAGTCCCGCCGCAGGAACAGCAGTCGGGCCAGCAGCAGCGCGGTCACGGCCCAGGCCAGGCCGACCGCGACGCCGATGAGCAGCTCGTCGAGCCGCGCCGGGGCGGTGAACAGGCCGTTCCAGGAGACGAAGGCGTAGCCCGGCAGGGCGAGCCGGAGCGCCACCGGCAGCGGCAGCATCTGCGCGAGCTGCATGGCCACCGCGACGAAGGCGGGGACGAGCAGGCCCATCGGGCTGCGCCCGAGCACCACGGAGCCGAGCAGGCCGATCGCCGCCAGCGCCAGGGTCGGCGCGAGCGCGGCCGCCCAGGCGAGCAGCACGGCGGCCGCGGCCTGACCTGGCGTCAACTGGTGGCCGTCCAGGCCGACGAGCGGCCGGTCCCCCTCGGTCGCCAGTCCCCCGGCCACGCTGGCCGCCACCAGGCCCGTGACCAGCAGCACCACGACCGTGACGGAGGCGAGGGCCTTGGCCGCGAAGATCCTGCGCGGCGAGCGGACCGCCACGAGCAGGTGCCGCCAGGTGCCGAGCCGGTCCTCGACGGCGAAGACGTCCCCGGCGACCACGGAGGTCAGCAGCGGCAGCGCCCATGACCCGGCGAAGCCGAGGACCACGAGCGGACCGGCCCAGCCGGTGGCGTGCATCCAGCGGCCGAACAGGGTGTCGGTGGGCAGCGTCCCCTGTTGCCCGACCCCGGCGACGAACAGCCCGGGAGCGACCCAGCAGGCCAGCAGGAGCAGCCGGATCCGCCACTGCGAGAGCAACTTGACGAGCTCGAAGCGGTAGGCGCGGCGCAGGGGTGCGGCTTCGAGCGTCTCGGCGGTGCCGAGGTCGGCGGGGGTGTCGGCGGTGACCGTCATCGCGTGGCCTCCTCCTCGTCACGGTCGGTCAGGGCGAGGAAGGCGGCCTCCAACGGCGAGACGACGGGGGCGAGTTCGCGCACCGTCAGTTCCGCCCGCAGCAGTTCCGCGAGCAGCCGCTCGACATCGGCGGTCTCCGCGCGGACCACCAGCGCCTCGGCGCCGCGCCACGGCCGGGCCGTGTCGACGACGGCGACTCCGCCGGCGCCGGCGGCGACCCGGGCTGCCGCCGCGGGGTCGGAGGTGAGCAGCCGGTAGTCGAGTGCCCGGGTCTCCGCGGCCAACTTGGCCAGCGGGCCGGAGAACCGGACCCGCCCGGCGGAGAGGATGGTGACCTCGGAGCAGAGCGCCTCCAGGTCGTCCATCCGGTGGCTGGAGAGCACGACGGTGACGCCCTCGGCCGCGAGCCGGGTCAGCACACCGTGCACATGCTGCTTGCCCGCCGGGTCGAGACCGTTGGCGGGTTCGTCCAGGACCAGCAGGCGGGGCCGTGCGAGCAGGGCGGCGGCCAGCCCGAGCCGCTGGCGCATGCCCAGCGAGAAGCCGCGGGCCCGGTCGTCGGCGACCTCGCTCAGCCCGACCTCGCCGAGCGCCTCGTCCACGCGGACGGCGGTGCGCGGATCGCGGCGACCGCTGCTGGCCAGAGCGGCGAGGGCTTCGAGGTTCTGACGTGCCGTCAGCGAGGGGTACAGGCCGGGTCCGTCGACGAAACCGGCGACGCCGGGGGCGGGCGCGAGCGCCCGGGCCNCCCGGCCGACGGGGCGGCCGAGGACTTCGAGGCTGCCGCCGTCGGCGACAGCGAGCCCGAGCAGGAGGCCGAGCAGGGTCGTCTTGCCCGCTCCGTTGGGCCCCACCAGCCCGTGGATCCGCCCCTGCTCCAGGTCCAGGTCGACGCCGTCGAGGGCGACGACGTCACCGAAGCACTTCGTCGTCCCGCGCGCCCGCACTGCCGGTTGCGTGTCCATAGTCCCTTCCCACCGACCTCACAGGGAGCGTAGGAGGTGACCGGACACAGTCATGGGCAAGCCGTTGAACGACGGCGGAACGGAAGACGGCCGACGCTTCGGCTACGGACATCTGGGGACAGAGTTGACGTCGCGTCACCAGGGGCGAGGGACGCCCCTGGTGACGCGCACTGGGCCCGACAGGTGAAACCTGCGACGAACGGTTCCCCCAGCGAGCCGTTGGCCCAGGCGTGTTGGGCCGGGCGGGCGTCCGGGCTCAGCCGGCGGACGCCAGGGCGGCGGCCACGCTCTCGGCCAGCGGGGTGGTCGGGCGCCCGATCAGGCGGGCGAGGTCGCCGCTACCGCCCTGGAGCAGACCGCGGCGAATGCCGGAGACGTCCACGTCCACCAGGATCTCGGCCACCGGCTGCGGAACCCCGGCACCGGTCAGCACCTGGAGGTACGCCTCCCCGGGGAGCTCGTGGTGGGCGACCTCGCGACCGCTCAGGCGGGACAACTCGGCGGCGTACTCCGCCAGCGTCCAGGCCTCGTCCCCGCTCAGCTCGTAGGCGCGGTTCTCGTGCCCCTCGCCCGTGAGCACCACGGCCGCGGCGGCGGCGTAGTCGGCGCGGGCGGCGGAGCCGATCCGGCCCCCGTCGGTGCTGCCGGCGACGCCGTGCTCGAGCTGGACGGGGATCTGGGCGGTGTAGTTCTCGGTGTACCAGCCGTTGCGCAGGAAGGTGTACGGCAGCCCGGAGTCGAGGATGGCCTGCTCGGTCACCTTGTGCTCGTCCGCGAGCCGGAAGTCGGCGGCGGGTCCGCCGAGCACGCCGGTGTAGACGAGACGGCCGACCCCCGCCGCCTTGGCGGCGTCGATGACGGCCGTGTGCTGGGCGACACGGCGCCCGATCTCACTGCCCGAGATGAGCAGCACGGTCTCCCCCTGGCGGAACGCCCCGTCGAGCGTCTCGGGCCGGCTGTAGTCCGCGACACGCAGCTCGACACCGCGCTCGGCGAGCGGAGCGCCCTTCTCCTTGTCCCGGACGACGGCGGCGACTTCGGTGGCAGGGACGCGGGCCAGCAGCTCGTCGATGACGAGACGCCCGAGCTGACCGGTGGCTCCGGTGACGACGATGGCCATGGTGGTGACTCCTGGGGTGGATGCGGTGCGTGTGCGCCTTTCATCGCTCACCCTAGGAAAGTGACTAACGATTCGGAAGTACCAACTTTCGAGTAAGGTACTGTCATGAGTGAAAGGGTAAAGCAACTGACGGGCGGGCTCCCGGCGGACGTCAACTCCCGGGAGTGCGCGTCGCGCGGCATCCTGGAGCACGTCACCAGCCGCTGGGCGGTGCTCATCCTCGCCGCGCTGCTGGACGGCACCCACCGGTTCAGCGAACTGCGCCGGACGGTGGGCGGGGTGAGCGAGAAGATGCTCGCGCAGACCTTGCAGACCCTGGAGCAGGACGGTCTGGTGCTGCGGGAGGTCCATCCGGTCATCCCGCCGCGTGTCGACTACTCGCTCACCCCCCTCGGCGAGGAGGCCGCCCGCCAGGTCTGGGCGCTCGCCCGTTGGGCGGAGTCCCGCGTCCCCGAGGTGCTCGCGGCGCGAGCGGCGCATGCCGCGCATGCCGCGCATGCCGCGCAAGCGGCGCAAGCGGCGCAGGCGGCAGTACGCCCTACGCGGGCGGCGCAGGCGGCCCAGGCGGCAGTACGCCCCACGCGGGCGGCGCAGGCGGCACAGGCGGTGGCACGACCCACGCGGGGGGCCTGACCGGTTGGCCCCGCCGCCGGCTGAGGCCAGGGCACGGCCGATGGGAGGCCGGGGCCGGGAACCGGGGCCGGGAAGCCGGGGCCGGGAAGCCGGGGCCGGGCCTCCGACTGGAGCGCTCCACGCATGCAACGGCATTCACCGTTGGGCGAGGCGGATGTGCGTGCTGCTGAATGGAAAATCGGGCTGCGGGAGGGCAGG
>NZ_JBHSQJ010000044.1:0-23628 GCF_042658505.1 Streptacidiphilus monticola
TCCGGTGCCCGCCCGCGCTGGGCCTCGGGCGGCTCGTCGGCGCCCCCAGTTGCGGCGCGGCGCTGCTCCCGGCCGGGGAGGCCATGGAGACCACCGGCTCCGGCTTCCCGTAGGTCCCCACCGCGGCGAAGGTCCCGGCCACGCAGAGGCCGAGCCCAGCGCAGACCGCCGCCCCGACACCCACGAGCCGGACCCCGGTCCTGCCCGCACGCCCCGGACGATCCGTGCGCTGCTGCACGCGGCCCCACATCGCGGCCGAGTCGGGCCGGTGCGCGGCGGCCTCCCGCCGCAGGGCGTCCCGGAGTTCGTCCTGACGCATCGTCACCACTCCTCCCCTGCCAGCACCGGCGCCCGCAGCAGCTCGGCCAACTGGGCGGCACCGCGCGAGGTCTGACTCTTGACGGTCCCGACGCTGATCCCCAGCGCCTGCGCCGTCTCCCGCTCGGACAGGTCGAAGGCGTACCTCAGCACCACACAGGCCCGCCGCCGGTACGGCAGCCGGGCGAGCGCGCCCCGAACGTCCACCACGGCGCCCACGTCCGTGTCGTCGTGCACGGCCCGGTCCCGCCACAGCGCACTCCAGGCCCGCAGTCCGCTGCGCTCCCGCCCCATGCTCCGCATCCGCGACCGGCACACGTTGGCCACGACGCCGCGCGCGTACGCCACGGGACTCTCGGCCGCCTGCACCCGCCCCCAGTGCCGCCAGATCTCCACGAAGGCATCGGCCGCCAGGTCGTCCGCGAGATCCGACTCCCCGGTCAACAGATAGGCCAGCCGGGCGAGTTCCGGGTGATGCCGCTCGAAGAACGCCCGAAAGGCGGCCTGCTCGGCACCCACCCCAGCCACGCAACCGACCCTTCCGCTGACCGTGCCCCCGTCAAGGCGGCAGAGCCTAACAGTCCGACAAGTCACTGGCGCCGCCGGGCCGCTCGTGGAATTCTGCCGCCGATGCCCGATTCCTCCATCGAAGCCGACGTCCCCGCCCCTGCCTTCGACAGCCTGACCGGCCTCGCCGTCGGCGACGCCTTCGGCGCCCAGTTCTACGTCCCGGAGCGGCTCGCGCTCCTGCGCCGGGGCGAGCTTCCCGAGCCGCCCTGGCCGTGGACCGACGACACCGAGATGGCCTGCTCGGTCCTCGACGTGCTGCGATGGCACGGAACTGTCGACCAGGAGTCCCTGGCCCAGGCCTTCGCCCACCGCCACGACTTCGACCGCGGTTACGGCGCGGCCACCAACCGCCTGCTGCACCAGGTCCGCGACGGCGGCGACTGGCGGATGCTCGCCCGCGGCCTCTTCGACGGTCAGGGCTCCTGGGGCAACGGCGCGGCCATGCGCGTCGCGCCGCTGGGCGCCTGGTTCGCGGCCGACGCGGAGCAGGCGGCCTGGGAGGCGGCCCGCTCGGCGGAGGTGACCCACACGCACCCGGAGGCCGTCGCCGGCGCGATCGCGGTCGCGGTCGCGGTCGCGGTCGCGGCCAGGAGCCGCGGGGTCGCCCTGCAGCCCGATCAACTTCTCGGCGCCGCAATCGAGTTCACTCCAGCAAGCCGGGTCGGCGACGGCATCCGGGAGGCCCTCGACCTGGCCGGGGAGCCCCACCCCGAACTTGCCGCTCACCGCCTCGGCAACGGCCGCCTGGTCAGCGCCGTCGATACCGTCCCGTTCGCGCTCTGGTGCGCCGCCCTCCATCCGGACGACTACCTCGGCGCCCTGTGGTCCGCCGCATCCGTCGGCGGGGACGTCGACACGACCTGCGCCGTCATCGGCGGCGTCCTCGGAGCGCGGCTGGGCCGAAGCGGGATCCCGGCGCGACTCCTGCAGCTGACCGAGCCGTTGCCGTCCTGGCTGGACGGGCTCGCCGCGCCGGGCTGACTCAGTCGACCAGGTACCGCACCACCGCGTCCGCGAGGAGGCGGCCCTGGAGGGTGAGCACGGCGCGCCCGGCCGCGAAGGGCTCGGGGGCGAGCAGGCCGTCGGAGACGTAGCGGTGGGCGGACGTGAGGCCGGCGGGCTGGAGCAGGGAGAGGGGGATGCCCTCGGCGAGGCGGAGTTCGAGGAGGATGCGTTCGACGCGGCGGTCCTCCGCCGCCAGCAACTCGCGTCCCTGGGCCGGGGTCTGACCGGCCGCCAGGGCCTGGGCGTAGGCGGCGGGGTGCTTGCGGTTCCACCAGCGGACGCCGCCGACGTGGCTGTGGGCGCCGGGGCCCGCGCCCCACCAGTCGGCGCCGGTCCAGTACAGCTCGTTGTGGCGGCAGCGGGCGGCGGCGTCCGCCGCCCAGTTGGAGACCTCGTACCAGTGCAGGCCGGCCTGCGACAGCAGTTCCTCCGCGATCAGGTAACGGTCCGCGTGGACGTCGTCGTCCGTCATCGGGATCTCGCCGCGGCGGATGCGGGCGGCCAGCCGGGTGCCCTCCTCCACGATGAGGGCGTAGGCCGACACGTGGTCCGGTCCCGCCTCCAGCGCGGACTCCAGCGAGGCGCGCCAGTCGTCGTCGGACTCCCCGGGCGTGCCGTAGATCAGGTCGAGGTTGACGTGGTCGAAGCCCGCCGCGCGGGCCTCCGCGACGCACGCCTGCGGGCGCCCGGGCGTGTGGTGGCGGTCGAGCAAGCGCAGTACGTGGGGACGCACGCTCTGCATGCCGAAGGACATCCGGGTGAAGCCCCCGGCCCGCAGCTCGGCCAGGTAGGCGGGGTCCACCGACTCCGGGTTGGCCTCGGTGGTCACCTCCGCGTCGGAGGCCAGGCCGAACTCGTCCCGGATGGCGTCGAGCATCCGCACCAGGTCCCGGGCGGGCAGCAGCGTCGGCGTGCCGCCGCCGACGAAGACGGTGCGCACGGGGACGTCCGCGTCCCCCAGCACCCGGCGGGCCAGCCGCACCTCCGCGATCAGGTTGTCGGCGTAGGTGTCCTGCGAGGCCACCGCCCCGTCCGCGCGCAGCTCGCTCGCCGTGTAGGTGTTGAAGTCGCAGTACCCGCAGCGCGTCGCGCAGTAGGGCACGTGGACGTAGAAGCCGAACGGCCGCTGCCCGAGCTCCGCCGTCGCGGACTCGGGCAGCGCGCCGTCGGTGGGGACGGCTTCGCCGTCGGGAAGTGCGGAGGGCATGCCCCCATTCTCCCCGACCGCGCGGGTGCCGGGCTCAGGCCTCCCGGGCGCCCGCGTACATGGACTCGATCAGGTCGGCGTTCTCCCGCTCCACCACCGGGCGCTTCACCTTCAGACTGGGCGTCAGCTCGCCGTGCTCGACGTCCAGGTCGCGCGGCAGGATGCTGAACTTCTTGATCGTCTGCCAGCGCTGCAGGTCCGCGTTGAGCTTCTGCACGAAGCCGTCGATCAGCTGGTGCGCCCGCTCGGAGGTGACCACGTCCGCGTAGGGCTTGCCGCCCAGCCCCTGGCCCTCGGCCCACTGCAGGATGGCCGGCTCGTCCAGCGTGATCAGCGCGGTGCAGTAGTTGCGGCCGTTGCCGATCACCAGGATGTTGCTGACGAAGGGACAGATCGCCTTGAACCGGCCCTCGACCTCGCTGGGCGCGACGTACTTGCCGCCCGAGGTCTTGAACATGTCCTTCTTCCGATCGGTGATCTTCAGGAAGCCGTCCTTGTCCAGCTCCCCGATGTCCCCCGTGTGGAACCAGCCGTCCGGCTCCAGCACCTCGGCGGTCTGCTCGGGCTTGTTGTGGTAGCCGCGCATGACGCCCGGGCCGCGCAGCAGGATCTCGCCGTCCTCGGCGATGCGGACCTCGGTGCCGGGCAGCGGGCGGCCGACGGTGCCGACGCGGTAGTCCTCGCCCGGGTTGACCGTGGAGCCCGCGCTGGTCTCGGTCAGGCCGTAGCCCTCCAGGATGTGCACGCCGGCGCCCGAGAAGAAGAAGCCGATCTCGGGGGCGAGCGAGGCGCTGCCGGAGACGCAGGCCCGGATCCGGCCGCCGAAGGCCGCGCGGATCTTCGCGTAGACGAGCTTGTCGGCGATCGCGTGCTTGAGCTGCAGCCCGAAGGGGACGGACGCGGTGCCGGTGGCGACGGCGGACTCCTGCCGGGCCTTGGCGTAGTCGCGGGCGACCTGGGCGGCCCACAGGAAGATCCTGTACTTGGCGCCGCCCTCGGCCCGCGCCTTCTGCGCGATGCCGTTGTAGACCTTCTCGAAGATGCGCGGCGCGGCCGCCATGTAGGTGGGCTGGATCACGGGCAGGTTGTGGATGATCCGGTCGATCCGGCCGTCCACCGCGGTGACGTTGCCCAGCTGGATGTGACCCGACGTCAGGGTCTTGCCGAAGACGTGGGACAGCGGCAGCCACAGGTACTGCACGTCCTCCTCGGTCAGCAGCCCGGTGTCGGTCTGGGCGGCGGCCTCGTAGGCCCAGCAGTCGTGGACCAGCCGGACGCCCTTCGGGCGGCCGGTGGTGCCGGAGGTGTAGATGAGGGTCGCCAGCTGGTCGCGCCGGATGGCGGCGACAGCGTCCCGCACCGCGTCCGGGTGCTCCTTGAGATGTGCGGCGCCGCGCTGCTCCAGCTCGGCGAGCGACAGCACGTCGACCGCCGCGTCCTCGGGCGCTCCGGCCCCGTCGATGACCACGACCGTCTTCAGTTCGGGCGTCTGGTCGAGGACCGAGAGCACCTTTTCGAGCTGCTTCTCGTCCTCCAGGACGATGGCCCGGCTGCCGGAGTCGGCCAGGATGTACGCGGTCTCGTCGGCGTTGGTGCTCGGGTACACGGTGGTCACCGCCGCGCCCGCGCACATGATGCCGAGGTCGGCGAGGATCCACTCGACGCGGGTCGCGGACGCGATGGCGACCCGCTCCTCGGGCAGGATCCCGACGGCCATGAGGCCTGCGGCGATCCGGGTCACCCGCTCGGCAGCCTGGCCCCAGGTCAGCGACCGCCACTGCTCGGCTCCGGGTGCGCCGTCGGCCGCATGCTCGTCCACGGGGGCCGGGTAGCGGTAGGCGACACGGTCCGGCGTGGCCTCGACCCGGGCGAGGAACAGCTGGGCCACCGACTCGGGCCGGTTGTCGAGCAGAGGGGGCGGAACAAGGGGGGGCAGGCTCACGGCAACCTCCGAGGCCCGGCAACACTGCGGGGCCGACGCGGGTAATTAACTCGTGGGTAACTACGGGGCAGGGTCAGCGTAGGACCTGAGCGGCCCGGATGTAAGGGGGCACGATCTCCTTCACTCCCCCTCCCCTCTGTGCCCACCGGAACGGCCGTCAATTCACTTGCCTGCCGACCGGCTAGTTCCTACCATGGCTCAGCCGCCGAATCCGTGGCCGGACCGGCGCCAACCGAGTACGGTGTACGCAGTACCGCCGCCCGCACCAGCAACTCCACATCGCAGCCCTCCCCTCCACAGAGAGACCCGCGTGCTAGTCCGACTCCTCCGCGCCCACCTGGGGCCGTATGCCAGGCCGATCTCCCTGCTGGTCGTCCTCCAACTGATCGCGACCATCGCCTCCCTCTACCTGCCGACGCTCAACGCCGACATCATCGACAACGGCGTGATCAAGGGCGACACCGGCTACATCCTGCAGACCGGCGGCGTCATGGTCGGCGTCACCCTGGCGCAGATGCTGGCGTCCATCGGCGCGGTCTACTTCGGCGCCCGCACCGCCATGGCGCTCGGCCGGGACATCCGGGCCTCGGTCTTCAACCGGGTCCAGTCCTTCTCCGCGCGCGAGGTCGGGCAGTTCGGCGCCCCCTCGCTGATCACCCGCACCACCAACGACGTCCAGCAGGTCCAGATGCTGGTGCTGATGACCTTCACGCTGATGGTGATGGCGCCGATCATGTGCGTGGGCGGCATCATCATGGCGCTCCGTCAGGACGTGCCGCTGTCCACCCTGTTGGTGGGCATCGTGCCGGTCCTCGGCATCATCATCGGGCTGATCGTGCGCAAGCTGCGGCCCATCTTCCGGTCCATGCAGACCCGGATCGACACGGTCAACCGGGTGCTGCGCGAGCAGATCAGCGGCCTGCGGGTGATCCGCGCCTTCGTCAAGGACACGCACGAGCGCGAGCGCTTCGGCGCCGCCAACGAGGACCTGACCGACACCGCGATCCGCGTCGGCAAGCTGATGGCACTGATGTTCCCGCTGGTGATGACCGTGGTGAACCTGTCCAGCGTGGCCGTGATGTGGTTCGGCGCGCACCGGATCGACAGCGGCGGCATGCAGATCGGCGCGCTGACGGCCTTCCTCAGCTATCTGATGCAGATTCTGATGTCCGTCATGATGGCCACCTTCATGTTCATGATGGTGCCGCGCGCCGAGGTCTGCGCGGACCGCATCCACGACGTGCTCGACACCGAGACCACCGTGGTGCCCCCGGTCGCCCCGGTGCGCAAGCTGCTGAGCCGGGGTCATCTGGAGCTGCGCGGTGCGGACTTCCGCTATCCCGGCGCCGAGCAGTCGGTGCTGCGGAACATCAGCTTCGCCGCCCGGCCCGGCGAGACCACGGCGATCATCGGCTCCACCGGCAGCGGCAAGACCACCCTGCTCAGCCTGATCCCCCGGCTCTCCGACGCCACCTCCGGCGAGGTCCTGGTCGACGGGATGAACGTGCGCGACCTGGACCCGGAGCTGCTGGCCCGCACCGTCGGCCTGGTCCCGCAGAAGCCCTACCTGTTCACCGGCACCGTCGCCTCCAACCTCCGCTACGGCAACCCCGACGCCACCGACGAGGAGCTGTGGCACGCCCTCGAGGTCGCCCAGGCCAAGGAGTTCGTGGCCAAGCTGGAGGGCGGCCTGGACGCCCCGATCGCCCAGGGCGGCACCAACGTCTCCGGCGGCCAGCGCCAACGCCTGGCCATCGCACGGGCGTTGGTGCGCAAGCCGGAGATCTACCTGTTCGACGACTCCTTCTCCGCGCTCGACTACGCCACCGACGCCCGGCTGCGCGCCGCGCTGGGCCAGGAGACCGCGGAAGCGACCGTCGTCATCGTCGCGCAGCGCGTCTCCACCATCCGCGACGCCGACCGGATCATCGTCCTCGACGGGGGCGAGGTCGTCGGCACCGGCACCCACCACGAACTGATGGACAGCAACGAGACCTACCGCGAGATCGTGCTCTCGCAGCTCACCGAGGAGGAGGCGGCATGAGCCAGGGCAGCCAGGGGGCAGCCCCGCGCGGACCGCGCGTCGCGGCCGGACCCGGCCGGTTCATGGGCGCCCAACCCGCCGAGAAGTCGGCGGACTTCAAGGGCTCGGGCAAGCGGCTGCTGGGCCGGCTCCGGCCCGAGCGGGCCTCGCTGATCGGCGTGCTGGTGCTCGCCGTGATCAGCGTCGCGCTGTCGGTCGTCGGGCCCAAGGTGCTCGGCCACGCCACCGACCTGATCCTCGGCGGCGTCTTCGGCAAGCTGCCGCCCGCGGCGATCGCGCACCTCAACCACGACCAGCAGAAGATGCTGTCCTCCATCCACTACGTGGCGGGCCACGGCATCGACTTCGACGCGGTGGGCCGGGTGCTGGGCTGGGTCGCGCTGATCTACGCCGCGGCCGGCCTGGCCGGCATCGTCCAGGCGCGGCTGGCCAACCGCGCGCTCAACCGGGTGGCCAAGCAGCTGCGCAGCGACGTCGAGGACAAGCTGAGCCGGCTCCCGCTCAGCTACTACGACAAGCAGCCGCGCGGCGAGGTGCTCAGCCGGGCCACCAACGACATCGACAACATCGCGCAGACCCTGCAGCAGACGATGTCCCAGATCATCACCTCGCTGCTGACCGTGGTCGGCGTGCTGGCGATGATGTTCTGGATCTCCTGGCTGCTGGCGCTGATCGCGCTCATCTCCATCCCCGCCTCGGCAATGGTCGCCGCGAAGGTGGGCAAGCGGGCGCAGCCGCAGTTCGTGGCACAGTGGAAGTCCACCGGCAAGCTCAACGCCCACATCGAGGAGATGTACACCGGGCACTCGCTGGTCAAGGTCTTCGGCCGTCAGGAGGAGGCGCTGCGGACCTTCGAGGAGGAGAACGAGCGGCTCTACCAGAGCGCGTTCAGGGCGCAGTTCATCTCCGGACTGATCCAGCCCACGATGATGTTCATCGGCAACCTGAACTACGTGCTGGTGGCCGTCGTCGGCGGCCTGCGGGTCGCCTCGGGCGCGCTGTCGATCGGTGACGTGCAGGCGTTCATCCAGTACTCGCGGCAGTTCAGCCAGCCGCTGTCGCAGGTGGCGTCGATGGCCAACCTGGTGCAGTCCGGCGTCGCCTCGGCGGAGCGCGTCTTCGAGTTGCTGGACGCCCCGGAGCAGGAGCCGGACCCGGTCCCCGGGCTGCGCCCCGCCGAGGTGCGCGGGCGGGTCGAGTTCGACCACGTGGCCTTCCGCTACGACCCGGAGAAGCCGCTCATCGAGGACCTCTCGCTGACGGCGGAGCCGGGCCACACGGTCGCCATCGTGGGCCCGACCGGCGCGGGCAAGACCACCCTGGTCAACCTGCTGATGCGGTTCTACGAGGTGACGGGCGGTCAGATCCGCCTGGACGGCGTGGACATCGCGAGGATGAGCCGCGAGGAGCTGCGCGCCAACATCGGCATGGTGCTCCAGGACACCTGGCTCTTCGGCGGCACCATCGCCGAGAACATCGCCTACGGCCGCAAGGGCGCCACCCGCGAGGAGGTGGTCGCGGCCGCGAAGGCCGCGCACGTGGACCGCTTCGTGCGCACCCTGCCGGACGGCTACGACACCGTGATCGATGACGAGGGCACGGGCGTCAGCGCCGGTGAGAAGCAGCTGATCACCATCGCCCGGGCCTTCCTGGCGGAGCCGACCATCCTCGTCCTGGACGAGGCGACGAGCTCGGTCGACACCCGCACCGAGGTGCTGATCCAGCGCGCCATGGCCAAGCTGCGGGCCGGTCGGACGGCGTTCGTCATCGCCCACCGCCTGTCCACCATCCGCGACGCGGACACCATCCTGGTGATGGAGGACGGCGCGATCGTCGAACAGGGCACCCACGCCGAGCTGCTGGACGCGGACGGCGCCTACGCCCGCCTCTACCAGGCCCAGTTCGCCCAGGCAGTGGCAGAGGTCGACTGACCCCCGGGGGGCGCGGGCGCGCCCCGCGCCCCCCGGAACAGCCAGGGCCCGTCCGGCGGATCTTCCCGGATCAGCCCGCCTCGTTCCGCCGGCCTCCGGCGGGAGGTGCCCCCAGGCGCGGCCGGATCCAAGGCGGCGGAGCGCCCTCGCACTGGACGTACTCGGGCGTTTCGCCGACGACGGGTGGGGGCACCTCCCGGCCGGAGGCTGGGAGGCCGTGCCAGACGGCGCGGGGCCGGGAAGATCCGCCGGACAGGCCCTAGTCGATCAGCTTGCGGCGCTGGCCGCGGACGGCGAGCGTCCCGGTCAGGGCGGCGAATATCGCCAGCGCCAGCGCATGCAGCAGGTCCGCTCCGGCGTGGAAGCCGAAGGCGGCGTCCCGGACCAGCTGGATGCAGTGGTAGACCGGGTTGAACACGGTGATCCAGCGGGTCCAGTCCGGCAGCCGGTCCAGTGGGAAGAAGGTGCCGGAGACCAGGAACAGCGGCGTCACCAGCCCGGAGTTGACGTAGTTGAAGGTGTCGAACGAGGGCACGATCGTGGACACCCAGATGCCCAGCAGGGCGAAGCCGAGGCCCGACAGCGCCGCCACGAAGGGCACCACGAGCATGCCCCAGGTCGGCTGCAGCCCGAACAGCATGGCGATGAGCATCGGCGTGCAGGAGTAGACGCCCGTCCGGGCCGCCAGCCACGTCGCGTCGCCCAGCACCAGCTCCGCGATTCCCAGCGGCGCGGCCAGCACGCCGTCGTACATCTTCATGAACTCGCGCAGCACGAAGGTGTCGTACATCCCCGGCATGATCGAGCCGAACAGCACGGCCGTCGCCACCAGCCCGGTGCCCAGGAACTCGATGTACGGGTGGCCGCCGACCACGGCGACCAGCGAGCCGATGCCCAGGCCCATGGCCAGCAGCTGGATCGTCGGGTCCAGCGTGGCGCTGACCGTCGTGGAGTGCCAGAAGCGGCGGTAGAGGATCAGATGGCGGCGCCAGACCCCCGCCATCGCCCGGAACTCGAAGCCCTCGCGGACGGCGGGACGCTCCCAGCCCGCGTCAACAGCAGTGGTGCTCATCCGACCTGTTCCCCCGTCAGCAGTACGAACACGTCCTCCAGCGTGGCCACCCGCTCCAGCGGCGCGCCCAGGGCCGCCGCCCGCATCTCCTCGCGAACGTCCACGTGCAGCGCCTCCGCGCGCAGCACGGAGACCGCGGGCCCGGTCCGCCGGGTGGCCGCGCCGGCCCGGGCGGCCAGCGACTCGACCGCCTCCAGGCGCTCGGGCGGCCCGTAGTACTCCAGCGCCTGCTCGCCCACGTGCGCCGCCCGCAGCGCGGCCGGTGTGCCGGTGGCGACGACCCGGCCCTTGGCGACCACGGCGACGTCGTCCGCCAGCCGTTCCGCCTCCTCGATGTAGTGGGTGGACATCAGCACGGCCACCCCCTCGGAACGCAACTTGTCGATGAGCGTCCACAGCTCGGAGCGGACCTGCGGATCGAGGCCCACCGTTGGCTCGTCCAGCAGCACCAGCCGGGGCGAGTGGATCAGCCCGCGGGCGATCAGCAGCCGCCGCTTCATGCCGCCGGACAGCTTGCCGACCTTGACCTTCTGCTTCTCCTCCAGCTGCGCCACCGCCAGCGCCGCGTCGATCGCCGCCGCCCGGGAGCGGCGCGGGATGCGCTGCAGGGCGGCGGTGATCTCCAGGTTCTGCCGGGCCGTCAGATCGAAGTCGAGGTTCTCCTCCTGAGGCACCACGCCCATCTGCGCGCGCGCCCGCTTCGGCTCGGTGGCGACGTCGAGGCCGAAGACCTCGATGCTGCCCCGGTCCGGCCGGGCCAGCCCGGTGATCATCCGCATCGTCGTGGACTTCCCCGCGCCGTTCGGCCCCAGCAGGCCGAGGCAACTGCCGGGGCGGACCGCCAGGTCCAGCCCGTCCACGGCGCGGAACCGCGCGCCACCGCCGCTGGGCGCCGGGAACTCCTTCACCAGCCCGCGGACGCTCAGCGCCGGTGCGGCGACCGTGCCCGGTGCGCTCATGGCCCCCTCCCTCCTCGTCTCGCCAAAGCCACGAACACTATGGCGCGCGCCACTGACAGCGCATCCGGATTACGGACGCCCCGACCGCCCGCGTGCGGCCTGCTGTTAGCGTGCGCACCATGACCAGGAGCCCAAGGACCCCGGTCCTGCAGGTGCGGGACGCCGAGATCGTGCGTGACGGGAACCTGCTGCTGGACCGCGTGTCACTGACCGTCAATCCCGGCGAGCACTGGGCGCTGCTGGGTCCCAACGGCGCCGGGAAGACCACGCTCTTCGGCCTGCTCGGCGCGGTCACCCACCCGACCCGCGGCAGCGTCGAGGTGATGGGCAGCCGCCTCGGCTCGGTGGACCTGCGGGAACTGCGCCGCCATCTGGGGCATGTGAATCCCCGTCACCCGCTGAGCTCGCCGCTGACGGTGCGGCAGGTCGTGCTCACCGGGCTCACCAACTCGGTCGAGCCGGTGCCCCGCTGGTCCCCGACCCCCGAGCAGGAGGCGTTGGCGGACAAGCTGATCGCGACGCTCGGCATGGCCGGCCGCGCCGAAGCCCGCTGGCCGGTGCTCTCCCAGGGCGAACGCGGGCGCACGCTGATCGCCCGCGCGCTGATGCCCGAGCCCCGGCTGCTGCTGCTCGACGAGCCGGCCACCGGCCTCGACCTGGTCGGCCGGGAGCAGCTGATCGAGAGTCTGGACGTGCTGCGGGAGGAGCGCCCGGAGCTGGCCACGGTGGTGGTGACCCACCACCTGGAGGAGCTGCCGCCCGGCACCAGCCACGCCATGCTGCTGCGCAGCGGCGGCCGGGTGCTCGCCCAGGGCCCGGTGGACTCCGTGCTCACCGGCGAGAACGTCAGCGCCTGCTTCGACTACCCGGTACGGCTCACCCGGACCGAGGAGGGCCGCTGGCACATCCGCTCCGCCCGGCCGCGTACCGGGCGGGCGGCTGGCCCACGACCGCGCTGAAGTCGCGGACCAGGTGCGCCTGGTCCGCGTAGCCGAGCTCGGCGGCGAGAGCGGTCCAGTCGACGGCCCCCTGGTCGGCGCGGGTGGCGGCCTCCTGGAGCCGGGCCCGGCGCAGCACCCACTTCGGGCTGACGCCCACGTACTCGGCGAAGAGCCGCTGCAGGGTGCGCACCGATACGTGCTGACGCTCCGCCAACTGCTCGACGCGGACCAGGCGGTGGTCGGCGGTGGCCGCCGCCACGGCGGCCGCTGCAGCAGCGGCCTGCGGATCGGGCACGGGCGGCAGCAGCGGCCGCAGGAAGGCCTCGACCCGGGCGCGCATCTCCTGGTCGTCCGTGCAGGCCAGCAGGGGCGCGTTCAGCTCCACGGCGGCGTGGCCGAAGACCTCTTCGGCCGGCAGCACCCGGTCGCTCAGCTCCTGCACCGGCCCCGGGCTGAACGGCCGGAACCCGCCGGGCCGGAAGCGCACCCCGTGCACCTGCCCGCGCCCGGAGAGGCGCCGGGTGTAGACGCCGCGGACCACGCCGTACAGGAGCGGCTGCGGCTGCTCGAAGACCAGGTGGACGTTGGGGTGGGAGAGCACCTGCTGCTCGTAGGGCGGCAGGCCCTCCATGTCCCAGCGGACGATCCAGTGGTACTCGACGTAGGGGGCCAGCTCCTCGCCCGGATCCAGCAGTTGCAGCCGGAACCGGTCCCCCGCCCGCCTCGGACGGAGGACCCCGCGGGGCGTCTGGCTGCTCACAGCCTCATGCTAGGGGCGGCCACCGACACTGGCGTGTTTCTTCAAGACGAACGCGGCGACGCCTCGTAGGGTCGGCCCCATGAGCACTCCGCACCCCCTCTACCCGCACCTGCGCGCGGCGGCCGACGAGACCGCGCGCGTCACCCGCAACGTCGGCGCCGACCAGCTGGACCTGCCCACCCCGGCGACCGAGTGGGACGTCCGCACCCTCGCCAACCACCTCGTCCTGTGGACCGGCCACAACCTCGAACTGCGCGCCAGGGGCGAGTCCGTCCCGGAGGCCTGGTACACCCGCGACTTCACCGCCGAGACGGACTGGCAGGCCGCCTACGCCGAGCAGTTGGACGCCGCGCTGGCGGCCTGGTCCGCGCCCGAGGTGTGGGAGACCGAGATGCCGATGGGCGACGCCAAGGTCCCCGCGGCGGCGATCGCGGGCATGAGCATCATGGAACTCGCGCTGCACGGCTGGGAGTTGGCCACCGCGACGGGCCAGGAGTACGCGGTGGAGGGGGAGCTGGGCGAGGTGCTGCTGAAGCTGGTCACCGAGAACGCCGAGCTCTACCGTCAGTTCGACGGCTTCGCGGCCCCGGCGGACGTCCCGGCGGACGCCCCGGCCTGGCACCGCGCCCTGGCCCTGTCGGGCCGCCGGCCGAAGTAGGGGACCACCCCGGGGCGCGAGAACTGCGCGAGCAGCACGCCACCCAGGGAGGTCCGTCCCGCAGATGGGGTCGGACCTCCCGAGTGGTGTGTCGCTCGCGCCCACGCGGCGGAGCCCCACAGGTCAACAGCCTCGCGCCCCTTGCGGGGCCATCGGGCTACTTCTTCTTTTCCGCCGCCGCGGCGGACTCCTCCGTGGACAGCGCGGCGATGAAGGCCTCCTGGGGGACCTCCACCCGGCCGACCATCTTCATCCGCTTCTTGCCTTCCTTCTGCTTCTCCAGCAGCTTCCGCTTGCGCGAGATGTCACCGCCGTAGCACTTCGCCAGCACGTCCTTGCGCATGGCACGGACCGTCTCACGGGCGATGACGCGGGACCCGATCGCGGCCTGGATCGGCACCTCGAACTGCTGACGCGGGATCAGCTTCTGCAGCTTGCCGGCCATCATGACGCCGTAGCTGTACGCCTTGTCCCGGTGCACGATCGCCGAGAAGGCGTCCACCTGCTCGCCCTGCAGCAGGATGTCCACCCGCACCAGGTTGGCCGACTGCTCGCCGATGGGCTCGTAGTCCAGCGAGGCGTAGCCGCGGGTCTTGGACTTCAGCTGGTCGAAGAAGTCGAAGACGATCTCCGCGAGCGGCAGGTTGTAGCGGATCTCGACCCGGTCCTCGGACAGGTAGTCCATGCCCTGCAGGCTGCCGCGCCGCGACTGGCACAGCTCCATGATCGCGCCGACGAACTCGTTGGGGGCCAGGATCGTGCCGCGCACGACCGGCTCGTAGACCTCGGAGATCTTGCCGCTCGGGAACTCGCTCGGGTTGGTGACGGTGTGCTCGCTGCCGTCCTCCATGACGACCCGGTAGACCACGTTCGGGGCGGTGGAGATGAGGTCGAGGTTGAACTCGCGCTCCAGCCGCTCGCGGATGATCTCCAGGTGCAGCAGGCCGAGGAAGCCGCAGCGGTAGCCGAAGCCCAGGGCCGCCGAGGTCTCCGGCTCGTACACCAGCGCGGCGTCGTTGAGGCGCAGCTTGTCCAGGGCGTCGCGCAGCAGCGGGTAGTCCGAGCCGTCCAGCGGATAGAGGCCGGAGAACACCATCGGCTTGGGGTCCTTGTAGCCGCCCAGCGCCTCGGTGGCGCCCTTGTGCTGCGAGGTGATGGTGTCACCGACCCGGGACTGGCGGACGTCCTTCACGCCGGTGATGAGGTAGCCCACCTCGCCGACACCCAGGCCCTGGGCCGGGATCGGCTCCGGGGAGATGACGCCGATCTCCAGCAGCTCGTGGGTGGCGCCGGTCGACATCATCTGGATGCGCTCGCGCTTGTTGAGCTGGCCGTCCACGACACGGACGTAGGTGACCACGCCGCGGTAGGCGTCGTACACCGAGTCGAAGATCATCGCGCGGGCGGGGGCGTTGGCGTTGCCGACCGGGTGCGGGATCCGCTCGACGACCGCGTCCAGGATCTCCTCGACGCCCAGACCGGTCTTCGCCGACGCGAGCAGCACGTCGCTCGGGTCGCAGCCGATCAGGTTGGCCAGCTCCTCGCTGTACTTCTCGGGCTGCGCGGCCGGCAGGTCGATCTTGTTGAGGATCGGGATGATGGTGAGGTCGTTCTCCAGGGCCAGGTAGAGGTTGGCCAGGGTCTGCGCCTCGATGCCCTGGGCGGCGTCCACCACCAGCAGCGTGCCCTCGCAGGCCGCCAGCGAGCGCGAGACCTCGTAGGTGAAGTCCACGTGGCCCGGCGTGTCGATCATGTTCAGGATGTGCGTGCTGCCCACGCCCGCGCCGGTCTTCGGCGCCCAGGGCAGACGCACGGCCTGCGACTTGATGGTGATGCCGCGCTCGCGCTCGATGTCCATCCGGTCCAGGTACTGGGCGCGCATCTGCCGCGGGTCGACCACGCCGGTGATCTGCAGCATCCGGTCGGCCAGGGTGGACTTGCCGTGGTCGATGTGCGCGATGATGCAGAAGTTGCGGATCAGCGCCGGGTCGGTGCGGCTGGGCTCCGGAACGTTGACGGGGATGGCGGACACGCAGGTTCCAGTTCTCTGATCGGCCGGGGCGGACTGTCCGACGTCTGTCGGTGGCAGGATGCTCCGAGAGCGTCCCGAGAACATATGGTCCCATGCGGAGCCGCTCCCGCAGAACCGCGGGCCCGCGGGCGTGCGCCCGAGGCCGGTTTTGGGCTGCTGCGCGGCCCGCTGGTAGTCTGGGCGACTGTGTCTGCGATGCGTCATGCCCTCTACGTGACGGATCACGGGCACGGCTCCAAGTAGGAACTCTCGAGACCGAGGCACATTCGTGGCGAACATCAAGTCCCAGCTCAAGCGCATCAAGACCAACGAGAAGGCGCGCCTGCGCAACAAGGCCGTCAAGTCCTCGCTGAAGACCGCCATCCGCAAGACCCGTGAGGCTGTGGAGGCGGGCGACTTCGAGAAGGCGACCATCCTGGCCCGTGAGGCGTCCAAGCAGCTCGACAAGGCTGCGTCCAAGGGCGTCATCCACAAGAACCAGGCCGCCAACAAGAAGTCGGCGCTTGCCGTGACGGTCGCGTCCATCAAGGCCTGACCATCGCCCCGCCCGGCCGGGCGCGGTCCCTCTCAACCGCTCCGGACGGGTTCTGAGTAGTTGCACGACTGAACTACCGGCGCCGAACGCGGCCTGCGTTCGCCACGCGGGTTCGGCGCACAGAGCTCTGTCTCGACCGGAGGCCCGGTCCCCTGTGCGGGGGCCGGGCCTCCGGCGTTCCTTCCCGGCGTTCGGGTCCGGGTCAGCGGTGCGCGGGGAACTGCACGACCTGCTGGTAGGTGGGCCGGTTCTGCCAGTTGGTGGTCGCGTCGGTGACGCCGCCGAGCGGGCGCTGGATGATCGCGTCCGCACACCACTGGTCGCCCGCCGAGCAGTCGGCGTCGCCCGGGTAGACCTGGGCGGCGGTCTCCGCGCCGGCCTGCTGAAGGGTCGTCAGCAGCGCCTGCCGGCACTGCGCCAGGTCGCCGCCGCCGCAGTACTCCGCCGCCAGGCCGCCCTGCACCGGCCGGCCCAGGACGGCGCGCAGGTCCTTGTCGACGTAGGACCACCAGCCGTACTGGAAGGACGAGCCCTTGTGCGGGATGGACTCGTTGGCCGAGGCGGAGCCGCTGGTCGGCCCGGTCTGGCCGCCGGACGGGGACTCGTTGATCTGCAGCGCCCCGGTCAGCGCGGTGAACAGGTCGCTACCCAGGCCGGGCTGGAACTCCGCCTGGACCAGCAGCGGCCACCAGGCGTCGAAGGCCCGGATGGCGGCCGCGTCGGCGTAGGTCCTGCTGCCCGCCGACGTCTCGCGGCGCTGGGCGCCGTGCTGGAGCCAGGTCTGCAGTTGCTGGACCAGGGCGGCCTGGGTCGCGTCGGTCACCGGGCTGCTCTGCACGACCGCCAGCAGCTCCGGCAGCACGTCCTCGGCGCGCAGGTCGGTGACGGCGGCGCTCTCCATGGCCTGCGTGAGCGCGGCCCGGGTCACCCCGCCCTGCGCGACCAGCGCCTTGACCCTCGCGTCGAGCAGGTTGGCCCGGTGGACCGAGCCGTTGCCGAAGCCGCTGGCGGCGTAGCCGAGGGCCTGCTTGTTGTTCCAGGACACGTAGTAGTCCTGGTCGATGCTCTGCGGATGCTGGGCGGCCGGGGTGAGGCCGGTCCAGGTGTAGGCGGGGTCGGCCCACGTCGGCAGGTCGGGTGCGACGGTCGCCGGACGCACGGGGTTGCGACCGGAGTTGTAGTACGCCGTGTGCACGGAGTCGGCGTAGAACCAGTTGAACGTGTAGTCGATGTGCTGCGCGGCCTGCTGGAAGGTCTGCGGACTGCTCACCGCCGCAGGGTCGTTGAGCATCTGGAAGCCGATGATCGAGTCGACCTCGTGCATGTAGGTGGAGCGCAGCGAGGTGTAGGCGACCGGCACGCCGCCCACGGTGGCGCGGTGGGTGACCAGGCCGTACTGCGTCCGGTACACGATGAGCCGGTAGGAGCCCGCGGCGGTGGAGTCGGCGGTGGTCGGGCTCCAGGAGTCGTCGCGCTCCAGCGCGGTCATCGGCGTGCAGACGCCGTTGAGCAGGTAGGCGTTGGAGTCCTTGCCGGGCGCGCTGCCGTCGGTGTTGCAGAGCCTGACGGCGTAGGTGTCGGTGATGTCCTGTCCGGCGGAGGTGGCGCTCCACGCGTAGTCCTGGCCACGGCCGAGCTCCACGTAGAAGCTGAGCCCGGCGAAGGCCGCGCCGCGGGCGCTGATGCCCGGGCCCTGGATCTCCTCCAGCATCAGCAGCTGGGGCGCAAAGTAGCCCGTCTGCGGGCCGAAGACGGCGATCGGGTGGCCGGAGTCGGTGTACCTGCCGGAGACGACGAGGGCGTTGGACATGCCGTGCTTTGCGGTCAACAGGTTGCCCGGGAGGACGCCGTGCGCCTTGGTCGCGGCGGTGGAGGTGGCGGAACCGGTCGGGTCGTAGACCAGCTGCTGGGCGGTGACCGAGCCCGGGTCGGGCATGGCGACCCCCTGCGGGTTCGCCGGGTCCTGCGCGTAGGGGAAGCTCTGGCCCTGATGCAGCGTCAGCACCGCCTCCGGGTCCTCCCGTTCGCGGAATGCCTCCCAGACCCGGTCCCCCTGGGTGACGCCGTACTTGGCCTCGGCCGCCTCCTTGACCAGGGCGGACTGCACCTCTCCGCCGCCGCCGGAGCCGAACAGGGCGCCGATGACGGACGCCAGGGCGACCAGGTCGGTGAGCTTGAAGGGCTCGATGGACCCGGCGTTGGTGATCGCGTCGATGTGCCCGGTGAGGTCGTACTCGCCGGGGAAGGTGCGGTTGTTGTAGGCCTGGGTGATGTAGGCGTTGATGCCGTCCACGTACGCCTGCGCGTCGGCCAGCGCCTGCTGGCCGCGGGCGCCGCCGTTGGCGGCGACGGAGTCGATCTGCGCCTGGAGTTCGGCCTCGGTGTAGGGGGCGGCCTGCCAGAAGCTCTGCTCCAGCTGGCGGTTGGCGAGTGCGCCGCCGGCGAAGGAGCTCAGCTCGCCCCGCCCCACGTGCCGGAACAGGTCCATCACCCACAGCCGGTCCTGCGCGGCGGCGTATCCGGCCCCGAACTCGGTGCCGTAGCGGGTGGTCCCGGTGATGTGCGGGACGCCGGTCGCCTTGTCCCGGACGATGGTCACGTCGGAGCGGGGACTGGTGCTGGACGCCACCTGGTCGGCGGGGACGCCGAAGGAGGCGTCGTCGAAGAAGGAGGAGAGAGTGGTGTTGGTGAGCCCTGTGTATCCGTCCACGAGGCTTGCGTAGCGGCCGAGTTGGTCGTCGGTGTGGGCGGGGCGGGTGCCGAAGACCTTGTTGGCGAGGATGTCCGCGAGGGTGGCGTTCCCGTTCTCCCCGGGCGGGAGGATGTCGTTGCACTGGCCCTGGCAGTAGTCGTTCGCCTGGTACGCACGCGCGGTCGCGGCGGAGGCGGCCTCCGCGACGGCGGGCACGACCAGCAGGGCCGCGGCGGCGGCGAGGGCAACCGCCTTGAGGGGGTGGGGGGTTCGCCGTCGGTTGACGATGCGATGTCTCAAGGTCAGGCTCCTTCCGGGAGCGGGGGCGACCGAGCAGTAACATGAGGCTAGGTCACGTTCCCCACTACCGAAAAGGAGCATGACAACGCTTTTTCCCGCCCCTCGTTCGGCAGGGCGGGGGGCGGGCGCACGGCTCTCACAGCCCCGCCGCCGCGGGGCCGGGGCGCAGCCCCACAGACCACGCAGCCGCGGTGCGGGAAGGCGGCAGCCCCTGCGGGCGCAAGGTGCCAGGCCGGGCCCCACCCGGAGGGGCCCGGACTCAGCCCTCGGCAACGGACCCGAGCCGCGTCGCCACCCGCCGGACGGGCCGGGCAGGGCCCGGACCGCAGCCCCGAGGGCTGGGCCGCCGCTCCGCCGCCCCGCAGTGCGCATGCGCCCGGGCGGAGGGCGAAGCCCGCGTCGCGGCGCGTGCGCCGGGGCGGAGGGCGAAGCGGCCAGGCCAGGACTGGGCCGCCGCCCTGCGAAAAGGCGGAGCCAGGGGCGCAGCCCCGGAGGGGCCAGGGGCGCAGCCCCGGGGGCTGGGCCGCCGCTCTGCGAAAGGACGGAGCCAGGGGCGCAGCCCCGCAGGGGCCAGGGGCGCAGCCCCGCAGGGGCCAGGGACGCAGCCCCGAGGGCTGGGCCGCCGACCGACAGTGCGCATGCGCCCGGGCGGAGGGCGAAGCCCGCGACGCCAGCCCGCAGGGCTGGCCGGGGCAGGGCACAGCGCCCAGCCCAGGACAGGGCCGCCGCTCTGCGAAAAGACGGAGCCAGGGGCGCAGCCCCGGAGGGGCCAGCCCACCGCCTCGGAGGGCCAGGGGCGCAGCCCCGGAGTGCGCATGCGCCGGGGCGGAGGACGAAGCCCGCGACGCCAGCCCGCAGGGCTGGCCGGGCAGGGCACAGCGCCCAGCCCAGGACAGGGCCTCCGCTCTGCGAAAAGAGGGAGCCAGGGGCGCAACCCCGCAGGGGCCAGGGACGCAGCCCCGGAGGGGCCAGGGACGCAGCCCCGGAGGGGCCAGGGACGCAGCCCCGGAGGGGCCAGCCCACCGCCTGGGGGCAGGGGGGCTATCTGGCTGCGCCCGCGCCGCGGGCGGCTCGGCTGATGGTGACGACGCACTGTTCGAGGGCGTACGCCGGGTCCGTCGCGCCGCCCTTGACCGCGGCGTCGGCTTGGGCGATGGCCTGGAGGGCGTGGGCGACGGCGTCGCCGCTCCAGCGGCCCATCTGCTGGCGCACCCGGTCGATCTTCCACGGGGGCATGCCGAGTTCCCGGGCCAGGTCCGCAGGACGCATGCTGCGGTCCGCCGTTGCCACCCGCCCGATCGCGCGGACGCCGGAGGCCAGCGCGTAGACGATACCCGTGGGCTTCTCGCCCACGGCCAGCGCCCAGCGCAGCTGGCCGAGCGCTTCCGCCGTGCGGCCGGTGACGGCCAGGTCCGCGACCTGGAAGCCGGTGGACTCCGCCCGGCCCGTGTAGTAGCGGGCGACCACCGCCTCGTCGATGGTCCCCTCCGTGTCCGCCGCCAACTGGCTGCAGGCTGACGCCAGTTCGCGCAGATCGCTGCCCACGGCGTCGAGCAGGGCGCGGCAGGCGTCCTCCGTGGCGGAGCGGCCGGCGGTGCGGAACTCCGCGCGGACGAAGGCCAGCTTCTCCGCCGGCTTGGTCACCTTCGGGCAGGAGACCTCCCGGGCTCCCGCCTTCCGGGCCGCGTCGACGACGCCCTTGCCTTTGGCGCCGCCCGCGTGGACGAGGACCAGCATGGTCTCCGGCGCGGGGTCCTCCAGATAGGCCTTGAGCTCCTTGACCGCGTCCGCCGGAACATCCTGGGCGGCGCGGACCACGATGACCTTGCGCTCGGAGAAGAGCGAGGGACTGGTCAGCTCGGCGAGCATGCCGGGCTGCAGCACGCCCGGCGCGAGGTCGCGCACGTCCGTGTCCGCGTCGGCGGCGCGCGCCGCGGCGACCGTCTGCGCCACGGCGCGGTCGAGCAGCAGCTCCTCCTGGCCGATGACGAGCGTCACCGGGGAGAGCAGGTCTTCAGAGGGTTTCCTGGCCATCGCCGTTCAGCCTAGCCGCCCCCGCCGACAGCCCCGCTCGGCGCCGCCTCGGCGGAACGCCGGAGCTGACCCCCGGTCAGTCCTCCTCCAGCCAGCCGTCGTGCTCGGCGGCCAGGGACTCCAGCTCGGCCGTGCCGAGCGGCTGCGGAAGCGGGGCCGGGAGCACGACGAGCCACTGGGCGTCCTCGGCGTCGTCCTCCCCGGCCAGCGCCTCGCGGTGCAGCTCGGGTGTGAGGCCCGGATACCGTTCGGCGAGCTCGTCCGCCACGGCCTCGGCCTCGTCACGACCGGGAAGCACCAGCAGGTAGTTGTCGATGTCGCTCACCGGACCATTATCCGAGCCGCCGATTGCCGCGGGGCATCGGTCATCTCCCCCGCTGCGTCGCCACGGCCAGCCGGCGGCCCTGTCCCAGGACGGCGATCGCGCCGTCCTGGTCCGTGCGTACGACCACCGCGCCGAGGGACGCGAGGCCGCGCAGCGCGGCGGGGGCCGGGTGGCCGTAGGGGTTGCCGGAGCCGACCGACACGAGCGCGAGCCGGGGCCGCAGGGCGCGCAGCAGGTCGGCGTCCTGGCGTGCCGAGCCGTGATGGGCGACCTTCAGCACGTCCACCCCGTACAGCTCGGGGCAGTTGGGCAGGGCCGCCAACAGCCGCTGCTGGGCCGGCGGTTCGAGATCCCCGAGCAGGGCCAGCCGCAGCCCGGCGACGGTGACCAGCAGGCTGATGCTGGCGTTGTTGGGACCGAGCCCGGCCGCGTCGGGCGACCCGTCGGGCCACAGCACCTGCCAGTGCAGGTCGCCGAGAGCTCCCCGCTCGCCGGGTACGACGTGCCGCAGCGGCACCCCTGCTGCCGCGGCCCAGCGGCGGACCCGCGCGTACTCAGCCGGCGGGTCGTCGGCCGTCGTGGTCTCCACGGCGCCGACCTGACGGTCGTGCAGCACCCCGGGGACGCCCTCCACGTGGTCCGCGTGATCGTGCGTCAGCAGCAGCAACGGCACGCGGTCGATGCCGAGTTCGTGCAGGCAGTGGTCGACGGCGTGCGGGTCGGGCCCGGCGTCCACGACGACCGCGGCGTCCGAGCCGGGGCCCGCGGCCAGGACCAGCGCGTCGCCCTGGCCCACGTCGCAGGCCACCAACCGCCAGTCGGGAGGCGGCCAGCCGGTCGCGAGGCGGGTGAGCGGGGCCGGCCGCAGCAGCGCGAGGAGGAGCGCGAGAGCGCCCATCGCGAGCGCGGCCCGGCTGCGCAGCAGGAAGCGGGAGGAGGCGGCCAGGGCCGCGATGACCAGCACGAGCAGGGCCGCCCCCGACCAACCGCCCGCCCAGTCGAGTTCCGCACCGGGCATACCCGCGCCGAAGCGGGCCAGCGCGATGAGTCCGGCGCAGGGCCAGGAGGCCAGCCAGGCCAGGAAGGCCGCCGGGCCGGTGCCGAGCGGGGCAGCGGCGAGCGCGGCGAAGCCGAGCAACGTGGCCGGAGCGACGGCGACTTCGGCCAGCAGGTTGCACGGGATGGCCACCAGGCTGACCTTGGCGAGCCGCAGCACCAGCAGCGGCCCCACGCACGCCTGCGCGGCGGCGGCTGCGGCGACGCCCTCCGCGAGCCGGTGCGGCCAACCGCGCGCCTGCAGCGCCTCCGCCCAACGCGGGCCCAGCGTGACCAGCCCGCCGGTGGCCAGCGCGGACAGCGCGAAGCCGAAGGAGCGGGCCAGCCAGGGATCGGCCAGGACCAGGATCAGCGTCGCCGCCGCGAGCGCGGTCAGCGGAGCGGTGCGGCGTCCGGTCGCCAGGCCGAGCAGCATGATCAGGCCGGTGGCCCCGGCCCGCAGCACGCTCGGGTCCGGGCGGCACAGGACGACGAAGGCCACCGTGAGCCCCGCGCCCGCGAGCGCCGTGCCCCGCAGCGTCAGCCCCGTGCGGGCGGCGATGCCACCCCGCTCCGGGCTGCGCGCCCGGGCGGCGGCCCCCACCAGCAGGACCAGCACGATCGAGAGGTTCGCCCCGCTGACGGCCGTGACGTGCGCCAAGTCCGTTGCCTGGAACGCCTCCTCCAGTTCCGGGGTCATCGCCGCCGTGTCCCCGACCACCAGCCCGGGGAGCAGCGCCCGTTCGTCCGGCCCCAGCCCGGCGACGGCCCGCCGCAGTCCCGCGCGGAGCCGTCCGGCCAGCCGCTGCGGCAGGCTCGGCGGGGCGAGCAACTCCGGCGCGCCGCGAACGGCCAGGACCGCCGCCACGTCCTCAGGCCCCGTGTCGCCCGGCGGCCGGAGGCGGGCGGCTGTCCGCACCTTCGTCGAGGGCAGCAGCGCGAGCCACGCGCGGCCGCTCTCGCCCCGGGCCGTCACCAGCACCGGCGCCCGCGTCCGCTCCCCCGCCACCGCAAGGGCCTCCGCACGGACGGTGACCAGCCCGCCCTCGCGCTGCTGCGGATCGCGGGCCAGGGTCAGCTCGACGGGGACCGGCCCCGATCCCCTGTCGCCGTGGGACGCCAGCCGCGCCACCGGGCCACCGCGCACCTCGTCGACGGCCAGCGTGGCGGCGAAGGCCGCGGCGGCTGCGGCGAGCACCACGGCGACCACCAGGTGCGCGGGGAACCGCAGCTGACGGCGGTCCAGGCACAGGCTGACGGCGAGCGCG
>NZ_JBHSQJ010000044.1:23641-51855 GCF_042658505.1 Streptacidiphilus monticola
ACGGCCCCGATCCGGACCCCGCCCGACGCCTGCGCCGGCAGCGTCAGCACGGCCGCCGCCGTCCCCCACGCGGCGGCGGCCGGGGCGACGAGCCTGCGGCTCTGACCCGCGGTCAGCTCCGGTGGGGCGTCGTCGCCGTCGTCAGGGCCGCCGGTTGCGCCCGCGGGCCCGCCAGCTGCGGCGCTCATGGCCGCAGCCGGTCGCGCAGGTCCCTGAGCCGCCGCTCGCCGAAGCCGCTCACCTGCCGGAGCTGGTCCACCGAGGTGAAGCCGCCGTGCTGCTGGCGGTACTGCACGATCCGCTGAGCCAGCACCGGGCCGATGCCGGGCAGCGCGTCCAACTCGGCGGCGGTGGCGGTGGACAGACTGAGCGTGCCCCCAGGGGCGCCTGCCGCCCCGGCCGGTCCTGCCGGGGCGGCAGGGGCACCCGGCGGGGCAGCAGGACGGCCGACGATGATCTCCTCACCGTCGCTGACCCGGCGGGCCAGGTTCAGCCCGGTCAGATCCGTGCCCGGCAGCGGACCGCCCGCGGCACGCAGCGCGTCCTGCACCCGCGCACCGCCTGGCAGTTCACGCACCCCCGGCTGCCGCACCCGCCCCGACACGTCCACGACCACCCGCCCTGCGGGCGGCGCGACGGCGGCTTCCGACTGCGAGACGGCGGGCTCAGGGCCCACCGCCGCCACAGCCACCGGCTCCGGCCGCGCCAGCCAGAAGTGCTGGACGGCGTAGCCCAGCGCCAGCAGGACCAGGACCAGCAGCCCCACCACCGCCCGCCGGTCCAGATCCCACCGTTCGCGGAGGGCCAGCGCGCACCGCTCCCGCCACCCCGGCGGCGCCCCTGACGGCAGCGCCGTCACTGCGGACGCCACCGGGGGGACGGCGCCGACAGGGCCGGCGGGAGCGGCAGGCGGAACCCCCGCCGGAGCCCCCGCCGGAGCCGCGGCGACGCGCGGCCCCGCGGGGAACAGCTGCTCCGCACGCTGACGTACCAGGGCGATGTCGACGTCCCGCCGCGCCGAGGCCGCGACGGCATGCAGGGTGCTTCTCATGCCCTGGACGCTAGGCCCCGTGCCGGACCGTCCTCCTGACGATGCGTCAGCCTGTGGACAACCACCCCGCTGTGGACAACCCGCGGCTCCCTCGCCGCCACCAGAGGGCTGAGCCTCCCGGCCCCCCGCCGCGCCCTGCGGCCGCGATCAGCGCGGGGAGACGACCACCGCGAGCAGACCCGGCCCGACGTGAGCACCGATGACGGCGCTGACCTCGGCGACGTGCAGCCTGCGGAGGCCGGGAACGCGGACGCGCAACCGGTCCGCCAGGGCCACCGCCCGGTCCTCGGCGGCGAGGTGATGGACCGCCAGGTCCACCGGCGCCTCCCCCGCCTCGGCCACCGCCAGCTCCTCCAGCCTGGCAATCGCCCGGCCCGCCGTGCGCACCTTCTCCAGCGGCTCGATCCGCCCGTCCGCGAGGTGCAGCAGGGGCTTCACCATCAGGGCGGACCCGAGCAGCGCCCTTGCGGCGCCGATCCGGCCGCCCCGCCGCAGGTACTCGAGGGTGTCGACGTAGAACAGGCCCGTGGTCCCCTTGGCCCGGGCCAGCGCGAGGTCCCCCGCCTGGTCCGCCGTGGCTCCGCCGGCCACGGCCTCAGCGGCGGTCAGCACGCAGTAGCCGAGCGCCAGCCCGATCATCCGGGTGTCGACCACGCGGACGGGTACCGACGCTTCCTCAGCGGCGAGTTGGGCCGCCTCGTAGGTCCCGGAGAGCTCGGCGGACAGGTGCAGCGACACCACCTCGGTCGCCCCCGCGGCCGCCGCGGCGGCGTAGGCCTCGGCGAAGGCGACGGGCGTCGGACGGGAGGTGGTGACCTGCTGCCTGCCCTGCAGGGCGGCGGCGACGTCCCCGGGCCCGGCCTCGCGGCCCTCCTCCAGCACGCGGTCGCCGATCACCACGCTCAACGGCACCACGGTGATCCCGTGTCGGGCCAGGTCCTCCGCCGGGAGGTTGGCGGTGGAGTCGGTGACAACGGCGACACGGCTGGACATGAAGCGGAGGTTACCCCCCGGCGGACCCCAGGGACAGTTCCGCACGCACCCCGGCCCCCGCCCGCACACGCACGCGATCGCGCCCGGGAGGGCCGGCCCACGCGGCTCCGCCGCGCCGCCGTGCACCTCCCGGCGCACCGCTCGGGGGAGGTCCGTCCCTCACCTGGGACGGTCCTCCCCCGAGTCCGTGCGGTCCCCGTGCCGGTGCGGCGCGGCCGCACCGGACCTTGTCCCCCGAACCGGGGCGGTCCGCCTAGATGACGATGTTGACCAGCTTGGGCGCGCGCACGATCACCTTCCGTACCTGAGCCCCGCCCAGTGCGGCGACCACCGCCGGGTCGGCCAGGGCCTGGGCCTCCAGGTCCGCGTCGGAGATCGCCGGGGGGACCTCCAGCCGTGCCTTGACCTTGCCCTTGACCTGCACGACGCACGTCACCGTGTCCTCGACCAGGTACCGCGGGTCGGCCTCGGGCAGCTGCTCGTGCACCAGCGAGGTCTCGTGGCCCAGCTTCTCCCACAGCTCCTCGGCGATGTGCGGCGCCAGCGGGGCGACCAGCAGGACCGCCGTCTCCGCCACCGACCGCGGCGTGGAACCGCGCTTGACCAGGAAGTTGTTCAGCTCGGTCGCCTTGGCCACGGCCGTGTTGAACCGCAGGTTCGCCATGTCGTTGCGGATGCCGTCGATCGCCCGGTGCAGCGCCCGCAGCGTCTCCTCGTCCGGCTCCTCGTCGGTGACCACGACCGCGCCTGACTCCTCGTCAACGATCGTGCGCCACAGGCGCTGCAGGAAGCGGAAGGAGCCGACGACGGCACGCGTGTCCCAGGGCCGAGAGACGTCCAGGGGGCCCATCGCCATCTCGTACAGGCGCAGCGTGTCGGTCGAGTACTGCTCGGTGACCTCCTCCGGCGCCACCACGTTCTTCAGCGACTTGCCGATCTTGCCCAGCTCCCGCGAGACCGGCTGTCCCTGCCAGAAGTACCCGCCGTCGCGCTCCTCCACCTCGGCCGCGGGCACCGGGAAGCCCCGCTCGTCGCGGTAGACGAAGCCCTGGATCATGCCCTGGTTGAACAGCTTGTGGAACGGCTCGGCCGAGGAAACGTGGCCCAGGTCGAACAGCACCTTGTGCCAGAAGCGCGCGTACAGCAGGTGCAGCACCGCATGCTCGGCGCCGCCGACGTACAGGTCCGCGCCACCGGCCGGCTTGTTGGCCGTCGGGCCCATCCAGTACGCCTCGTTGACCGGGTCGACGACCTCGCGGCCGTTGTCCGGGTCCACGTAGCGCAGCTCGTACCAGCACGAACCCGCCCAGTTGGGCATGGTGTTGGTCTCGCGGCGGTACCGCTTGGGGCCGTCGCCCAGGTCCAGGGTGACGTTGACCCAGTCCTCCGCCCGCGACAGCGGGGTCTCCGGCTGGGTGTCCGCGTCGTCCGGGTCGAAGGTGCGCGGCGAGTAGTCGTCGATCTCGGGCAGCTCGACCGGCAGCATCCGCTCCGGCAGCGCGTGGGCGACGCCGTCCTCGTCGTAGACGATCGGGAAGGGCTCGCCCCAGTAGCGCTGGCGGCTGAACAGCCAGTCGCGCAGCTTGTAGTTGACGGTGCCCTCGCCGACGCCCTTGCGCTCCAGCCACTCGGTGATGGCCTTCTTCGCGTCGGTGACGCTCAGACCGTCCAGCGAGATCTCGGAGTTGGCGGAGTTGACGATCGGCGCGTCGTAGGAGACGAAGGCGTCGTCCCAGGTCGCCGGGTCGGCGTCGCGGCCGTCGGTCGGCTGGACGACGCCGCGGACGGGCAGGCCGAAGGCGCGGGCGAAGGCGAAGTCACGGTGGTCGTGGGCCGGCACGGCCATGATCGCACCGGTGCCGTAGCCCATCAGCACGTAGTCCGCGATGAAGACCGGGACCTGCTCGCCGCTGACCGGGTTGGTCGCGTAGGCGCCGGTGAAGACGCCGGTCTTGACCTTGGCGTCGGCCTGGCGCTCGACGTCCGACTTGGCCGCGGCCTTGCGGCGGTAGTCGGCGACGGCCTCGGCCGGGGTGGCGTGCCCGCCGGTCCAGTCCGCGGGCAGGTCGGCGCTCGGCCACGCGGCCGGGACGATCGCGTCGACCAGCTCGTGCTCCGGGGCCAGCACCATGTAGGTGGCGCCGAACAGGGTGTCCGGACGCGTGGTGAAGACGGTGATCGTCTTGCCGCCGGGGGCGGGGAACTCGACCTTGGCGCCCTCGGAGCGGCCGATCCAGTTGCGCTGCTGCAGCTTGATCGCCTCGGGCCAGTCGACCAGGTCCAGGTCCTCGATCAGCCGGTCGCCGTAGGCGGTGATCCGCATCATCCACTGGCGCAGCTTGGCCTTGAAGACGGGGAAGTTGCCGCGCTCGGACCGGCCGTCGGCGGTGACCTCCTCGTTGGCCAGCACGGTGCCCAGGCCGGGGGCCCAGTTGACCGGGGCCTCCTTGATGTACGCCAGCCGGTACTCGGCCAGCACCTCGTCCTTCTGAGCCGGCGTCAGCTCGGCCCACGGGGTGCCGTCCGGGGTCGGCTGCGCGCCGGACTCGAAGCGGGCGATCAGCTCGCCGATCGGGCGGGCCTTCTTGGCCTCGGGGTCGAACCAGGAATTGAAGATCTGCAGGAAGATCCACTGGGTCCAGCGGTAGTACGTCGGGTCGATCGTGGAGATCGAACGGCGCTGGTCGTGGCCCAGGCCCAGGCTGCGCAGCTGCTGGCGGTACTTGCCGATGTTCGCCTCGGTGGACACCCGCGGGTGGGTGCCGGTCTGCACGGCGTACTGCTCGGCGGGCAGGCCGAAGGCGTCGAAGCCCATCGTGTGCAGCACGTTGTGGCCGGTCATCCGCAAGTGCCGGGCGTAGACGTCGGTCGCGATGAAGCCCAGCGGGTGGCCGACGTGCAGGCCGGCGCCCGACGGGTACGGGAACATGTCCATGATGAACGCGTGCGGCTTCGCGGAGACGTCACCGGCCTCCGGGTCCGCCAGATCGCCGGTCGGGTTGGGCGCCTCGAAGACGCCCTCCTTCTCCCAGCGGTCCTGCCAGCGGCGCTCGATCTGCGCCGCCAGCGCGGGGGTGTACCGGTAGGGCGCGGTCGCGTCGGCCGCAGACGTGGTGTCGCTCATCGTCCTCAGACTCCGTGGGTGTCAGAACTCGGTCCTTGCCGGAAAACGAAAAAACCCCTCGACAGGAGGGGTCGCCACGCTGACTCCGGCACCGGCCGGTCCTTGTCAGCGCGGCCGGCTAAGAAGCAGACGCGCAGTTCGCATGCCAGCAGGGTACCAGCCCCCCTCTGCGGCGCGGGCGGTTCCCCGGCCGCGCCGGGGAACCGCCCGCCCTCCGGAGAGGCAACTGCGTCAATGGGCGAAGGACTTGAGGTAGTCCCCGGTCGGCGAGCCGAGGCCGGTGACGTCGTCGAAGCCCGCGACCGCCTGCAGTGAGGTGTCGTGGCCCAGACCGCGCAGGGTCGTCACCACGCCGCCCGAGGCGTCCACCTGGTTGCGGAAGTCGTCGCGCACCTCGGCCAGCTTGACCTGCGCGCCGAAGGGCGTGTCGGTCACGTCGTGGAACGACCGGCTGCCGCTGCGGGCGTACAGCTCCGGGTTGGCGAAACCGAGCGGCATCCCCGCCGCCTGCTGCGCGAGCGCCTGGATCCCCGCGAACACGGGGGCAGCCAGGCTGGTGCCGCCGATGCGGTACTCGCCGTAGCGCACCGAGCCGTCCGGCCAGGTCTGGGTCTGACCCACCAGGAACCCGGTGTTGGAGTCGGCCACCGCGGCCACGTCCGGGACCACCCGGTTGCGGCCCGGGCCGCCCGCCTTGGCCAGCGCCGACGGGACGACCCGGCTCTGGTAGAACGGCTGCGCCACCCGCCCGCTGGTGCCGCCGCCCGCGCCCGCCACGAAGGCCCCCGGCAAGCCGGTCCATGACGTGCCGTCAGCGCTCAGCGCCGCCTTGGTGGTTCCCCAGCCGGTCTCGAACAGGTACTGGTCCTGGCCGCCGATGCCGAGCGAGGTCCCGCCGACCGCGGTGACCCAGGCCAGGGAGGCGGGCATGTCGGTCTGCTTGGCGCCGGTCTGCGCCTGCTCGTCGCCGTTGTCTCCGCTGGCGAAGTAGAAGCCGATGCCCTGGGCCGCCCCGGAGGCGAAGATCAGGTTGTAGACCGGGTCCATCGACGGGTCGCTGGCCTGCTCGGGCTCGCCCCAGGAGTTGGAGACGATGTCGGCCAGGTGCCCGTCCACGATCCGGGTGAGCGAGTCGGACAGGTCCGCGTCCGCGCAGGACCCGGCGCCGACGTAGAGCAGTTTGGCGTCGGGGGCGATGGCGTGCGCCGCCTCGAGGTCGAGCGTCTGCTCGCCGTACCAGCCCGAGGCGTCGCACGCGGAGGACTCGGTGTCGGTCCACTGCGCGGCGTCGAGCCGACTCAACTGCCCTGCCGCGTAAGGGGCGTCACCGTGCCGCCGGGCGTAGGTGGCGACGTCGGCGCCGATCGTCGGGGAGTCGTAGGCGTCCACGATGGCCACGGTCACCCCCTTGCCGGTCAGCCCGCTGCCGGTGAGGCCGTAGGCGCCGCGCAGCTGCTTGCCGGTGTAGCCCTGGACCACCCAGGGCTGGGTGAGGCCGTACGCCTTCGGCTCCTTGCTCGCGGCGTTCGCTCCGTAGTAGGCGGAGAACGGCGGCGCGTTGACGAAGGCGGCGGCCGGGCCGGGGAGGGTGCTGTTCTGTGCCTTGGCGCGGTGCGGGGCGTTGTCGAGCCCGGTCACCGTGAGCACGCTGGACGCCAGGTTCTTCGGCACGGACGCCTCACCGGCGGGCGCGGTGTAGACGTGCCCGTCCTTGATGTAGCTGTGCAGGGTGGTGGCGAAAGCCTTCTGCACGGCGGAGGCGTCGCCTCGGGCGAGGAGGTAGTGGCCCCCGTTGCCCTCGCGGACCTTGAACCCCGCCGCGCGCAGCCACGCGCTGACCGCCCTGACCTGGTGGGCGGTGGGCGCGAAGCGGGAGCGGAACTGGCGGGACGTCAGGTAGTGGCCGTACTGCCCGGACCGCGGGTCGGAGACCTGCCGGGCGAAGCGGTAGAGCCCGCCCAGGTTCCGGCCGGCGAGGTAGACGCGGGCGGTGACCTGGGCCTTCGCGGGTGTCACGCCCTGGTCCGCCTGGGGCGCGGCCCAGAACGGGACGGTGCCGGGCAGCGTGACCCGGTCGGGCGTGCCGAGCGTGGTGCCGCCGCTGCGGCCGTCGGCGAGGGCGGCCGGCGCGGCCGCGCCGGTGAGCAGGAGTGACGCGGTCACCGCGAGCGGCAGCAGGCGGCGACCGCGTCCGTGAGGACGAGGACGCGGGGTCATGGGTGGGACACCTCTCCATGGTCGGGGACGGTCGGAGTCCCCAGGAGGGTGTGCGTTTTCGGTGCGGATCGTGCACGGCACGCGCCCGAACGCCGGGGTGATCGACTGATGATTCATCAGTTCGGGTGGCGTGCGGGCCGGTTGTGTGTAGCCGCCCGCCCCCCGGAGGCGACAGGACCCCCGCCCCTGCGGCGTGCCGGCTGCTGCCCACCGGCCCGGTGGCTGCACCCGACCGCAGACCACCGGCCCAGTGGCGGCCGGAGCCGGCGCCCGGCCTGCCCCGGCCCACCCCCGTGGGACGCGTGGGCCCCAGCCCAGCCGCGCGGTAGGTTCAGAGGCCCGACCGGGCGCTCCGCCTCACCTCATCGCGGGACGCAGGGCCACGTTCGGGTCCGACCACAGCCCCCTGCGGGGCGCAGACCTCAGCCCCCGCGGGCCGCGGTCCGCAGCGAGCACGCGGGTCCCCGCCGCAGGCCAGTTGGACAGCACGCGCGGCCCGTGGGCGGAGGCCAGGTGCACAGCCGCAGCGCACGCGCGGGCCCCAGGCCACCCGCTGGGCGACGACCACGTCCACCATGCACGGTCCCAGCCACAGGCCACCCGCAGGGGGCAGGGCGCAAACCACGCACGGCCCACAGGCGCACGCCACCCGCAGGGCGCAGGGCGCAGACCACGCACGGCCCACAGGCGCACGCCACCCGCAGGGCGCAGGGCGCAGACCACGCACGGCCCGCAGGCGCACGCCACCCGCAGGGGGCAGGGCGGAGACCACGCGCGGCCCGTGAGCGCAGGCCAGGTGCATAGCCGCAGCGCACGCGCGGGCCCCAGGCCACCCTCTGGGCGACGACCACAGCCACCATGCACGATCCCAGGCCACAGGCCACCCGCAGGCAACAGGCCACCCGCAGGGTCCCGGCCGCAGGCCAGGTGCAGAACCGCAGCGCACGCGCGGCCCAGGCTGCAGGCCTGGGGCACAGGGGCGCAGGGGCGCAGACCGCAGGTCATGAGGCAGCGTGTCGGCCGCAGGCACCCGCCGCAGGGCGGGCAGGGGCAGGAGCGTCAGGCAGTCGCAGTCGCAGTCGCCGCGCCCGGACGCCGCCGAGGTGCCAACGACGGGGCCCGCGGCCGCCGGTGCCGGGGCCGCAGGTGGCGAGGGCCTTCGAGGGGGCCGCAGACGAAAAGGAGCGGGCCCCGGATATCCGGGAGCCCGCTCTTCGTCGAAGACGTTCTGTGGAGCTATGGGGAATTGAACCCCAGACCTCTTGCATGCCATGCAAGCGCTCTACCAACTGAGCTATAGCCCCGCGCGCCGCGCGTCTGCACCTCGCGGCGACGTGACTACTGTACACGTTCCGCGAGGTGCCCTGCCGCAGGTTATGCCGTGGGGGCGGGGTGCCGGGCGAGGGCCCGGCGGCCCGCGTGGGCGCTGGCGGAGGCGGCGAGCATCAGCACGCCGCAGGCCGCCGCCGTGACGGCCAGGGCCGCACCGGACACCGCCGCGCGGGCGGGGTAGCTGACCTCGGAGAGGAACAGCGTGCCCAGCACGGCCACCCCCAGCACCTGGCCCAACTGCAGCAGCGTCGCCAGCACCCCGCTCGCGTCCGCCGCGTGCGCGGGGGTGACCCGGCCCAGCGCCCGCGCGAACAGCGGGCTGTAGCAGCAGCCGCAGACGAGGCCGAGCAGGAAGAACACCACCAGCACCCCGGCGTCCACTCCCCCGCCGCCGCGCAGCAGCAGCCCGGTGACGCCGAAGCCCGCCGCCACGACGACCAGCGCCACCGCCGGCAGCGGCAGGTGCCAACGGGCGGGCAGCTTCTGCCAGTACAGGCCCGAGAGACCGAAGCCGGCCATCATGGGGGCCACCGCGAGACCCGCGCGCAGGGGGCTCTCGCCCAGTCCGGCCTGCAGGTGCAGGGCCAGCGCGAAGCTGTAACCGGACACGCCGAACATGATCAGCAGGATGGCCAGGCCCGACTGCGCGAGCCCGGGCGAGCCCAGTACCCGACGGTGGATCAGCGGGCTCCCGCCCGCCGCCTCGACCCGCCGCTCGTAGCCGACGAAGGCGGCGAAGACCACCGCCGACAGGCCGAGCAGCACCCAGCACCACGCCGGCCAGTGCTCCTCGTGCCCGAGCACCAGTGGCACCACCAGGAGTCCCATGCCGGCCGCCAGGAGCACCAGGCCGACCCGGTCCAGCCGCCGTTCCGGGTTGCCGGCGAAGTCCGGCAGCAGCCGGACCGCCGCGGCCATCAGCACCGCGCCGATCGGCACGTTGATCAGGAAGGCCGGCCGCCAGTCCCAGCCGAAGAGGTTGCCGCTGACCAGCAGTCCGCCGACGACCTGGCCGGTCACCCCGCCCACCGCCAGCACCGCCGTGTAGACGCCGAGCGCCTTCACCCGCGCCTGCCCGGTGAAGACCCGCTGCACGATGCTCATCACCTGAGGCACCATCAGCGACGCGCCCACGCCCTGCGCGAAGCGGAACCCGATCAGCGACCCGGCGTCCGGCGCCAGCCCGCACGCCAGCGAAGCGAGCGTGAACAGCGCCAGCCCCCACCGGAAGACGCGGCTGAAGCCGCGCCGCTCCCCCAGCCTGGCGCCCGTGATCAGCATGACCGCGTACGCGATGCTGTACCCCGCGATCACCAGTTGCAGCGCCGCCCCCGAGGCGTGCAGGTCCGCGCGGATGCTCGGAACCGCCACGTTGACGACGGACAGGTCCACCAGCGCCATGAACTGCCCGGTCAGCACCAGCCCCAGCACCAGTCCCGGCCGCTCCCTCCGAGCGGCCGCCGCCGACGTCCCCGCGCCGGCCCGTATCTGAGTCTCCGTCATGCGTCCAGCGTCGCCGGGAACCGCTCCGGGTAGTGAGAGCCTGCCGATGCTGGTACTGGCACTACCTGTCAACCTCCGCGCCGCTGCGGGACGATGGGGCCATGAGCCTCGCGACGACCCCAGCAGCGGCCACCGCGAAGCCCCGCCGCACCGAGCTCGCGGCCTTCCTCCGGGCCCGCCGCGCCCGGCTCACCCCGGAGGACGTCGGCATGGCCCCCGGCCTGCGCCGCCGCACCCCGGGGCTGCGCCGCGAGGAGGTGGCGCAGCTCGCCGGGGTGGGCGTCACCTGGTACACGTGGCTGGAGCAGGGCCGGCCGATCAACGCGAGCGAGCAGGTGCTCAACGCGGTGGCCCGCACGCTGCGGCTGGACCCGGCCGAGCGGGCGCACCTGTTCCACCTGGCCGGCATCCGCCCCACCGACCTCTACGAGGAGGCCTGCAAGGCGCAGCCCGAGGTGCAGTCGATCCTCGACGCGCTCAACCCGCTGCCGGCGGCGATCAGCAGCGCCCGCTACGACATCCTCCGCTGGAACGACGCCTACCAGGCGCTCTTCCCGGGGGCCACGCTGTCGGAGGAGGGCCGCCGCAACAGCCTGTGGTGCACGGCCACCGTGCCGGACTGCTGCAACGCCTTCGTCAACCGGGCCGAGGAGCTGCCGCGCATGGTCGCGGTGCTGCGGGCGGGATACGGCCGACACGTGGGCGAACCGCTGTGGGAGGACTTCATCCGGGACCTGCGCGAGGCCAGCCCCGACTTCGCCGGGCTCTGGGCGCAGCAGGACGTGGCCGCGCACTCGTCGCGGTTGAAGATCTTCCGGCACGCGGCCGTCGGCGAGGTGCGGATGACGGCGACCAACCTCAGCGTGCTCGGCATGCCGGAGGCACGGATGGTGGTCTACACGCCGAACGACGACGCCTCCCGGGAGGCGGTCGCCTGGCTGCGCGAGCACCCGGGGGCCGCACCGGTGGACCACCTGCACTGAACCGCGCCCGAAGAACGCGATCGGGCCGCGTCCGGTGGACGCGGCCCGAATTCCTGTGGAGCTATGGGGAATTGAACCCCAGACCTCTTGCATGCCATGCAAGCGCTCTACCAACTGAGCTATAGCCCCTCGATCACCCCGGGCAGTGCACCGAGGCGGGAGGTACTGCGTGGAGCTATGGGGAATTGAACCCCAGACCTCTTGCATGCCATGCAAGCGCTCTACCAACTGAGCTATAGCCCCTGGAACTTCCTTGCCGCGCCCTGGATCGTCTCCGTTCCGGCCCGCGAACAAGGAAGACTTTAGCGGTACCGGGGCCGATCTGCGAAATCCGATCCCCGGCGGTCTCCGGCACCGCCTCGGCGGCGGTCAGGTGTCGTCGCCGATCACCGGCTCCGGGAGGGTTCCGGCGTTGTGCTCGAGCAGCCGCCAGCCGCGGGCGCCCTCGCCGAGCACCGACCAGCAGCAGTTGGACAGGCCGCCCAGGGCCTCCCAGGTGGACGGGTCCAGGCCCAGCATCCGGCCGATGGCCATGCGGATGGTACCGCCGTGGCTGACCACGACCAGCGTGCCGCCGTCGGGCAGCTTCTTCGCCGCGTCGAGCACGACCGGGACGGCGCGGTCGGCCACCTCGGTGCCGAGCTCGCCGCCGCCGCGGCGGACCGGCTCGCCCAGCTTCCAGAGCCGGTACTCCTCGCCGAACCGCTCCTGGATCTCACGGTTCGTCAGACCCTGCCAGACGCCCGCGTAGGTCTCCTGCAGCCCGGAGTCCAGCTCGACCGGCAGGCCGGTGACGGACGCGAGTTCGGCCGCCGTGTCGGCGGCCCGCCGCAGGTCCGAGGAGACGATGGCGTCCGGCCCCAGGGCCGCCAGCAGCCGGGCGGACCGGCGCGCCTGGGCGCGGCCGGTCTCCGTGAGCGGGATGTCCGTGGTGCCCTGGAAGCGGCCCTCCAGGTTCCACGCGGTCTGGCCGTGCCGCCAGAAGACGACCCGGCGGCCGGCCGCGCCGCCGCTCAGCTCCGGCCCCGCTCGGCCTCGCGCGCCAGGATGGCCTCGACGTGCTCGAACTCGCTGGGGGTGACCAGCGCGGGCTCGCCCTCGGGCTGGTTGCGGGTGGCCTTGGCATCCTCCGGCAGGTCCAGCTCGGGGCAGTCCTTCCACAGCCGCTCCAGGCTGTAGTAGGCGCGCTCCTCGGAGTGCTGGATGTGGATCACCACGTCCAGGTAGTCCAGCAGGATCCAGCGGCCCTCACGTTCGCCCTCGCGGCGGACGGGCTTGGCCTGGTGCTGCTTCTGCAGCTGCTCCTCGACCTCGTCGGCGATCGCCCGGACCTGGCGGTCGTTGGGCGCGGAGGCGAGCAGGAAGGCGTCGGTGATGGCCAGGACCTCACTGACGTCGAAGGCGATGATGTTCTGGCCCAGCTTGTCGGCGGCCGCCTGCGCGGCGGTGGCGACGAGCTCGAGGGCCCGGTCAGTTGCGGTCACGAGTTGCTCTCTGCTCGGGAACATGGACCTTCCCAGGATCTCACGAACCCTTGAAGTCCTTCCCCAGAGTTACGACCAGGTCGACGGTCTGCGCCGACGTGACCTTCTTCACGGCGCTCGCGGGCAGGCCGAGGTCCGAGGCCAGGGTCCTGGCGTCCTGGGCTCGGGCGTCGTCGGTGTAGGCGACCACCGAGGTGGACTTCGAGGAGGTGGAGCCGCCGCCGGGGACCAGGGTGAAGCCGCCGTTGGTGACGGCCGCCTCGGCCAGGCTCTGCTTCCGGCTGTCGCCGGTGGCGTTGACGATGCTGACCCGGGCCACCGTGCGGGCGTCGCCGCTCTGGGTGACCTTGCCGCCGAAGAGCTGCTGCACCATGGCCGCGGCCGCGGTGTCCAGGCCGCCGGAGGCCTTCACCGGAAGCGTCTGCGCGCTGTAGCCGCCCTTGTGGGCCTCGGTGGAGGCGGCGGCGAGGATGGCGCCCAGCGTGGCGTCCGGCAGGGAGGGGTCGGCGACCGCCCCCATCTTGGTGATGTCGGAGGCGGCGGCCGCGGCGTCCTGCGGCATGGCCTTGATCAGCGCGCCGAGCACCTGGCCGAAGCGGTCCAGGCGGGCCTGCGGCTTCTCGCCGGCGGCCTGGTAGGTCGCGTAGGCGGCGGCGCCGGCACCGCTCAGGGTCTGGTTGCCTGGCTTGACCAGGGTCTGGCCCTTGACGGTGATCGTGGTGTTGGCGTCGACGGTGATGCCGCCGATCTGGTCGACCAGGTTCTGCAGGAAGGGGGTGTAGAGCCCCCAGGTCGCCGTCGCGTCGCTGCCCAGCAGCGAGTTGATGCCGGAGCGCACGGTCGAGTTGCCCAGGTCGTCCACCGAACTCCCCAGCGCCACAAGGGAGTCGCTGCCCTCGTCGGCGGGGATGCCGGTGCCGTCGGGCAGCAGCAGGGCGCTGGTCCGGCCGGCGGCCGGATCGGTGATCAGCAGGGCGGTGGAGACGTGCTTGGCGGTGTCGTGCAGGTGGACCACGATCTCCTGCCGGGACGCGGCCACCCCGCCGCCCTTGCCGCTGCCGAAGATCTTCCCGGTGAAGAAGAGGTAGCCGACCCCCGCGACGATCACCAGCGTCAGCGTGACCACCAGCGCCGTGATCCGGCCGCGGATCTGCCGCCGCCGCTCGTCCCGGCGCTCGCCGCGGGTCTCGGTGAACTTCATCCAGTCGATGACGTCCGTGGACTCCTCGGCGTCGTCGACGAACTCGAACTGCTCGGTCTGGTAGACCGCTGCGCCCTGCGCGGGGCGCTGCTGCGGCACCGTGACGCGCGGCCGGCTCTGCGCCTCGCCAGGCGCGGGCGGCGGCGTGGGCCCCGCAGCGGGTTCCGGCTCGGTGCGGACGGGCGCGGCGAACTGGCCGGTGTCCCACTGCTGTCCGGTCGCGAACTGGCCGGTGTCGTACTGACCCGTCGTGAACTGGCCGGTTTCGTACGCCTGTTGGGGCTGCGGAGGCTGCTGGTAGTACTGCTGCTGCGGCTGCTGGTGCTGAGCCTGCGGGTCGACCCACTGCCCGGTGTACGGGTCCTGGTACGGCTGCTGCTGCGGCTGCGGATAGACCCACTGGCCCGTGTAGGGGTCCTGGTAGGGCTGGTTCTGCTGCGGCTGCTGGTAGTACGGGTCGTAGCCGTACCCGCCCCGGTCACCGGTGTCGGTCACGCCGCCCCCTTGTAGAGCTTGCGCTTGTCGATGTAGCGGACCACGCCGTCCGGCACCAGGTACCAGACCGGCTCGCCGCGGGCCACGCGCTCGCGGCAGTCGGTGGAGGAGATGGACAGCGCCGGCACCTCGACCAGGGACACCCCGCCCTCGGGCAGGCCCGGGTCGGAGAGCGTGTGGCCGGGGCGGGTCACCCCGATGAAGTGCGCCTGGTGGAACAGCTCCTGGGCGTTGCGCCAGGAGAAGATCTGCTCCAGCGCGTCGGCGCCGGTGATGAAGAAGAGGTCCGCGTCGGGGTGCTCGTTGCGCAACTCGCGCAGGGTGTCCACGGTGTAGGTGGGGCCGCCGCGGTCGATGTCGATCCGGCTGACCGAGAACTGCGGGTTGGACGCGGTGGCGATGACCGTCATCAGGTAGCGGTCCTCGGCCGGGGAGACGCCGTGGCTGTCCTTCTGCCAGGGCTGGCCCGTGGGGACGAAGACCACCTCGTCCAGGTGGAACAGGCTGGCCACCTCGCTGGCGGCAACCAGGTGCCCGTGGTGGATCGGGTCGAAGGTCCCGCCCATCACTCCCAGGCGTCGCTTGACCGGCTCCTGGTCCTCAGGTCCGGCGTCGAGGTGCTCGTTCATGGGTGGCCACCCTACGCGATCCGGCTGTCCGTGCGACCGCCCCGGCCGTAACTGCGGACGACGGCTCGGGGCGCGGGGGTCGGCGGGGCGGGCGGATCCGACGGTCCGTCAGCGGTCCTTGTTGAAGCGGGTGGTCACCCACAGGGCCAGCAGCAGCAGGAACAGCGCGCCACCGCCGGTCAGCCACGGCTTGAGCGTGTCGTGGGCGCCGCCCTCCTCGGCGAGCAGGGCCAGGGCGTGAGAAGCGTGGAGGCTCATCGGCGGCGAACACTTTCTGACTTGGCGACAGGTGTGCTCAGGCTACCGGCAGCCCCTCGCGCCGCGCCCGGCGGCTCCCCGGCAAACGGGCTACCGCCCGTCAGTCGCGGTAGGCCCGCATCAGGATGACGGCCAGGGCCGCGACGCCGAGCACCGTGACGATGACGATGATGCGCAGGAACATGCCCGGGCCGTTGCCGTTGGAGATGGCGGCGAGCTGCTGGAGCGCGGTGGCGGTGTGCATGGGGGAGGACCCTTCGAGAGGAACGACGATTCAGCGTAAACCCGGCCCTTGGTCGCCCACACACAGGGCTCGCCCCACGGGAACCCGGGGTCCCGGTTCACTCGTCCTCCGGTGGGGACGAGCGCACGCCGGACGGGCGTAACGTGACGAGGACGTCGATCGGGAGGAATGCAGGAACATGAGCCAGCCCAACGACAGCGGGAGCGTGCCCAGCCGCAACCGCAAGCGGTTCCCCGGGATCTCGACCCGGGCGTGGGAACACCCGGCGGACCGCTCGGCGCTCGTCGCCCTGCGCAAGCTCACCGGGTTCGACGACATCCTGAAGAAGCTCGGCGGCCTGGTCTCCGAGCGCGCCGTGCGCCTGATGTTCCTGGCCAGCGCCGTGCGCGCGTCCGAGCAGCAGTTCCCGCACCTCAACGACATGGTCCGGGACGCCTCGTACATCCTGGACCTGGACAAGGTGCCGCCGCTGTACGTGACCCAGGACCCCCAGCCGAACGCCTACTGCATCGGCATGGACAACCCGGTCATCGTGCTCACCACCTCCCTCGTCGAACTGCTCGACGAGGAGGAGATGCGCGCGGTCATCGGCCACGAGGTGGCCCACGCCATGTCCGGCCACGCGGTCTACCGGACCATGCTGCTGATCCTCACCAACATCGCCGCGCGCATTGCCTTCATCCCGCTCGGCGGCCTGGCCATCTACGGCCTGATCACCGCGCTCAAGGAGTGGTTCCGCAAGTCCGAGATCTCCTGCGACCGGGCCGGCCTGCTGGTGGGCCAGGACCTGCAGGCCTCGATGCGGGTGATGATGAAGCTGGCCGGCGGCCACCACCTGCACGAGATGAACACGGACGCCTTCCTCGCCCAGGCCGAGGAGTACGACAAGGCGGGCGACGTGCGCGACGGCGTGATCAAGCTGCTGCAGGTGCTGCCGCAGTCGCACCCCTTCGCCGCGGTCCGCGCGCAGAAGCTGAAGAAGTGGGCGGAGAGCGGCGAGTACGCCGCGATCCTGGCCGGGTCCTACCCGCGCCGCGAGGACGACTCCACCGCCTCGGTCAAGGACCAGGTGAAGGACGCCGCCGACTCGTACGCGCAGTCCATCAGGGACACCAAGGACCCCCTCTTCGGCCTGATCCGCGACGTCGCCAGCGGCGCCGGCGACCTCGGCGGCAAGCTGCGCGACGTGTTCTCCGGTCGGCCGTCCGGCTCCACCGAGGGCGCGGCCGAGGGTTCGGCCTCCTGACCCCGCCCTGCGCGGGCCGCTCCGCCGGGGCGGACTGACGCGGCGTCAGTCCGCGAGGCGCCCGCACAGGGCGTCCGCGGGCTGACTGTGGTCGGCCGGGTCGACACCCGGGACGGCGGAGGCGCCCGAGGCGGCGGCGGTGGCGGCCGCGTACGGCGTCAGGTAGCTCGCGATGCCCGGGTCCTCGCACGCCATCGGCCCGGCTTGGACCACCGAGTGGACCAGCTCGACGTGGTTCTCGGCGATGTCGGCCGCGGTGAGCCGGTAGTGGATCTGCCGCCGCACCGAGAAGAACGTCAGCGCCTGCGGGTTCTGCGGGTCGCGCGCGGGCAGCAGCGCGTATACGGAGGTGTAGTCGCTGACCACCTCGAGCGAGCCGTCCTCCAGCTCGGAGAAGGTGATGGCGTGGGCACTGCTGGGGGCGACCCGGACCTCGGTGGTCGCCAGCACCCACTCGGCCTGGTTGAACCGCACCATCCAGCCGGTGAGTTCGTGCCTGCCGTCCCGGGCGGGCGCGCTGATCGAGGCGTCGAACTGGCGTCGCTGACCCGCCGTCAGCCACTTGGCGACCGCGTCGGTGTCCCGCCCCGACAGCACGGCCGGGTTGTCCGTCGAGTCGCCGAGGTATCCCCAGACGATCCGCATCGCGTCGTTGACCTGTGACTTGGTGAAGTGCGTGGTGGCGTGCGGGTTCTCGGTCCACTGGGCGGTGTCGAACGGGACGTACGTCTGGTACGCCGTGGCGGAGCCCCACGGATCGCCCAGGCTCGGCACCACGGCGCCGGCCGCCGCCTTGCGGGACGGACTCGCGCTGGGGCCGGGCTGCAGCGGCACGATCTCGATGCTCAACTGCGTGGCCGTGGACGGGACCTCGGGGTAGGGGTGGCGCACGCCCATGTAAACGGCGGCGGCGAAGGCCAGCGCGATCAGCAGCATCAGCGCCAGCGCCTGGCGCGGCAGTCCGCGCATGCCCCGGCGCCGGGTGGAGTGGCTGCCGGCGCCGCCGCCCAGCCGCTCGCTGGCGGACAGCTCCTGGATCCGGGCAGCACGGACGAACGACTCGTCGAACACGACGGATCGGAACTCGTCCTCTCCCCCGGATCCGCCCTCGGGCGCGCCCTCCGGGGGCTCAGCCCGGCCACCCATGTCCCTCAGGGTAGTTCGCCCCGGGCACCACGCTAAGGCCCCCTCGGCAAGTTCTCCCCGCGATTCGCCCGGCCCGATCACCGTGCGGGGCGCGGGACGTGGCGGAGTGTCACTTCACTTCCGGCGAAACGGACATATGGGCAGCAGGCTGTCCGCTGTGTTTCTGCTCACCCGGTGCCCGGCGCTCACCCGGCCCGGCGCTCACCCGGCCCGGCGCTCAGCCGGACCCGTGCGCGACGAGGACGGCGGGGGTGGGGGTCGCCGCGGCCGTCGCCTGCGGCGAGGTCGAACTGCTCGGCGTGCTCGGTGCGGGCTGGCGCTGCCCGTCCCCTCCGGCCGCCCGGTACAGCGCGGCCGCCGCGACCAGCACGGCGACCACTCCTATCACCACCAGCATCAGCCGGGCGACGACCCGCTGCCAGCGCCCCGAAGGGGCGGGATGGCTCCACTGCCAGTGGGCGCTGTCGTCGAGCGGACGCAGTTCGAGCGGAGTGCCGTCGTCGTCCTCCTCGGCCCGGACCTCCCCGAGGTGCGGCGCGGACCGCGCCGGACGGGCCATCAGCATCCGTTCCCTGGCTGAGGGCTCGTGCACGAGCGCAGCCCGTACGAACGCCTCGTCCAGTACGGGCTCCGCGAACTCACCGCCCACGTCGTCGGGCTCGAATCCCTCCGCCATGAACTCAGCCTAGGGCGACCGGTCCACTTTGTCTGCCATGCGAACGCCCCTTTGGGGGCGCGGAGAACTGCGCGAGCAACGCACCGCCCGCGGGGGTTCGACCCCACCTGCGGGACGAACCCTCCCCGGGTGGCGGGTTGCTCACGGTGGGGGCACCTCCCGCCGTGGGAGCTCCCCGGCCGAAGGCTGGGGAGGGTGGGGGCTCCCCGCGCCCCTCAAGGGCGCCCTACGGGCGCACGTGGCCGTCGCCGGTGAGGATGTACTTCGTGGAGGTGAGCTCCGGCAGCCCCATCGGACCGCGGGCGTGCAGCTTCTGCGTGGAAATGCCGATCTCCGCCCCGAAGCCGAACTGCCCCCCGTCCGTGAACCGGGTGGACGCGTTGACGGCCACCGTCGTCGCGTCCACGAGCTGGGTGAAACGCCGGGCCGCCGCTTGGGACTTGGTGACGATGGCCTCGGTGTGGCCGGAGGACCACAGCCGGATGTGCGCCACCGCGTCCTCCAGCGAGTTCACCACCGCGGCCGCGATGTCGTACGAGAGGTACTCCGTCTCCCAGTCCTCCGGGGTGGCCGGGACCACCACGGCCTTGCTCTCCGCGGCCGCGGCGATCGCCGCCACCCGCTCGTCCGCGTGGACGGTCACCCCGGCCTCCGCCAGCGCGGCCAGCGCGAGGGGCAGGAAGTCCTCGGCGACCGCCTCGTGCACCAGCAGCGTCTCCGCCGTGTTGCACACGCTCACCCGCTGGGCCTTCGAGTTCAGCAGGATCCGCACCGCCATCTCCAGGTCCGCCTCGGCGTCCACGTAGACATGGCAGTTGCCGGTGCCGGTCTCGATCACCGGCACGGTGGACTGCTCCACGACCGTCCGGATCAGCGACGCGCCGCCGCGCGGGATGAGCACGTCCACCATGCCGCGGGCACGCATCAGCTCCTGCACCGACTCCCGGCTCTCGCCGGGCACCAGCTGGATCGCGTCGGCCGGCAGGCCCGCGCCGCCGACGGCGTCGCGCAGCACCTCCACCAGCTTCTGGTTCGACCGGTACGCCGACGAGGAGCCGCGCAGCAGCACCGCGTTGCCGGACTTGAGGCAGAGCGCCGCCGCGTCCACCGTCACGTTGGGCCGGGCCTCGTAGATGATGCCCACCACGCCCAGGGGGACCCGGACCTGACGCAGGTCCAGGCCGTTCGGCAGCGTGGAGCCGCGGACGATCTCGCCGACCGGGTCGGGCAGCCCGGCCACCTTGCGCACGTCCTCCGCGATCGCGGCGACCCGCTCGCGGGTCAGCGTCAGCCGGTCGATCACCGACTCGGCCGTCCCGGCCTCACGGGCCCGGGCGACGTCCTCCGCGTTCGCGTCCACGATCTCGCGGGTGCGCACGATCAGGGCGTCCGCGATGGCCAGCAGCGCCTCGTCCTTCGGCGTCCGCGGCAGCGGGGCCAGCTCGGCGGCGGCCGCCCTGGCGCGGTACGCGGCCCGCAGCACCTCGGACTGCGGCAGCGGCGAGGGAAGCGACGGCGAGGGGAACGCCGTCAGTTCGGAACGGGCGGACTGGTCGTCGTGGCTGCTGCTCATGGCAAGAGGGTACGGCCAAACCGGACCCGGACCGGCCGCCTTCCGCTGCCTGAGACACCGTCACCTCAGTACGGGTGCACCCCGCCCAGGAAGGCCGGGGGCTCGGCGAAGCCGGAGGCGATCCGCTGGTGGTAGGTGGAGCGGTCGACCACCTCCAGGCCGACGATCTCCCACGGGGGCAGCTGTGCGGTGGCGCGGTGCTCACCCCAGAGCCGTAACGCCAGCGCCGCCGCGTCCTGCAGGGTGGCGGCCTGCTCCCAGTACCGGATCTCGGCGTGGTCCGCGGCGTAACGGGCCGTCAGGAACGGCGGATGGTCGTGCGCCAGCTGCTCCAGGCCCTGCTTCAGCTGGGCGAGCGGGGTGACCGTGCCCGCGAGGTTGAGCACCACGTGCCATATCCGCGCCGCGTCCTGCGGCTCGCGGTGGTCTGCCACGGTGCGCCCGATCGGGACCACCTGGGCGGAGCGGCCCGTGGCCGCCGTCCGGGCTTCCTGGCGCCTGCGTGCCACCGGCGGCCTCCTGTCGGCGATCGTCCCCGCGTTTCTCCTCACAGCGCGGGAGCGCGCCCCTCAGCCCGTGAGCACGACGAGATCGTCGCGGTGGACGACCTCCCGCTCGTACTCGGGCCCGAACTCCCTGGCGAGTTCCCGAGTGGAGCGACCGAGCAGTCGGGGAATCTCCCTCGAATCAAAGTTGACCAGTCCTCGCGCCACGATGTTGCCGTTTTCGTCAAGAAGGTCCACCGGATCGCCGGGAGCGAAATCCCCCTCGACGGCGGTCACCCCGGCCGGAAGCAGCGACGAGTGCCGCTCCACCACGGCCTTCACCGCTCCCGCGTCCAGGGTGACCGCGCCACGGGGGGAGCTGGCGTGCTCCAGCCACAGCATCCGATCGGTCGAACGCCTGCCGGTGCGATGGAAGAGCGTTCCGGTCTCGCGGCCCGCGAGCGCGTCGGCGGCGTGGCGGGCGGCGGTCAGCACGACCGGGATCCCCGCGCCGGTGGCGATCCGCGCGGCCTCGACCTTGGTCACCATGCCGCCGGTGCCGACCCCGGCCTTGCCCGCGCTGCCGATCTCGATGCCCACCAGGTCCTGCGGCCCGCGCACGTCCGCGATCCGGGAGGTGCCGGGCTTGCTCGGGTCGCCGTCGTAGAGCCCGTCCACGTCGGAGAGCAGGACGAGGAGGTCGGCCCGGACCAGGTGCGCGACGAGGGCCGCGAGCCGGTCGTTGTCGCCGAACTTGATCTCCGCCGTGGCCACCGTGTCGTTCTCGTTGACCACCGGCACCGCGCCCATGGCGAGCAGTTGCTCCAGGGTGCGCGACGCGTTGCGGTGGTGCGCCCGCCGGCTCGCGTCCTCGGCGGTGAGCAGGACCTGACCCACCCTCAGCCCGTACCGGGCGAAGGACGCGGTGTACCGCGCGACGAGGAGCCCCTGCCCGACGCTGGCGGCGGCCTGCTGCCGCGCGAGATCCTTGGGCCGCCGCTCCAGCCCGAGCGGCGCGAGTCCGGCGGCGATGGCGCCGGAGGAGACGAGGACGATCTCGGTGTCCGAGGCGGTACGCCTGCGGGCGAGAACGTCCACGAGCGCGTCGACGCGGTCCGCGTCGAGACCCCCCGCGGCGGTGGTGAGCGACGAGGAGCCCACCTTCACCACGATGCGCCTGGCGTCGAGGACGTCCGGCCGCAGCCCCGATCGCAGCTCCGCTGACTCGTCTGCCACGCCCGCGCTCCCGCTCGAAGTTGCTTGTCAGCACGCAATTTACGCGAAGGGGGTGGCCCCACTCACCCTGGTTCCACGCTCCGGACGCCCCTCCGGGGCGGAGCCCCCTCGGGGGCGCCGAGGAACGGCGCGGGAAAACTCCGCCCGGGGAGGTCCGACCCCATGCGCTGGAAGGACCTCCCCGGGCGGTGTGTTGCTCGCGCCGTTCCTCGCGCCCCTCAGGGGGCGCCGAGGGAGGCGAGGAGCTCGGCTTTCCGGGCCGGGGGCAGGAAGGATGCCTGGAAGGAGTTCCTGGCCAGGGTGCGGAGTTGATCCTCCGTCAGGCCCAGGGCGTCCCGCACCCCGGCGAAGTTGTCGTCCACGTAGCCGCCGAAGTAGGACGGGTCGTCCGAGTTGACGGTGACCAGCAGCCCCGCCTCCAGCATCGCGGGCAGCGGGTGGTCCGCCAGCGTGTCCACGCACCGCAGGCGCACGTTCGAGAAGGGGCACACCGTCAGCGGGATCTGCTCCGCCACCAGGCGGGCCACCAGCTCCGGGTCCTCCATGCAGCGGATGCCGTGGTCGATCCGCTCCACGCCCAGGACGTCCAGCGCCTCCGCGATGTACGCGGGCGGCCCCTCCTCGCCCGCATGGGCCACGCAGCGCAGGCCCAGCGCCCGGGCCTCCGCGAAGACCTCGCGGAACTTCGCCGGCGGGTGGCCGACCTCGGCCGAGTCCAGGCCCACGGCGGTGATGTGCTCCAGGAACGGCTTCGCCTCGCGCAGCGTCCGCAGCGCGTCCTCGGCCGGGAGGTCGCGCAGGAAGCTGAGGATCAGCTGGGCGGAGATGCCGTGCCGCTGCTCGCTCTCACTCAGCGCGGCCACCAACCCCCCTACCACCGTGCCGAGTTCGACACCGCGCGAGGTGTGCGCCTGCGGGTCGAAGAAGATCTCCGCGTGCCGCACGCCCGCCCGTGCCGCGCGGCGCAGGTAGGCCTCGGCCAGGTCGGCGAAGTCCTGCTCGGTGCGCAGCACGTCCGTCAGCCGGTAGTAGAGGTCCAGGAAGGACTGCAGTTCGGTGAAGGCGTACGCGGCGCGCAGCTCGTCCGGGTCCGCCCAGGGCAGCTCGGCGCCGTTGCGCCGGGCCAGCTCGAAGGCCAGCTCGGGCTCCAGCGTCCCCTCGATGTGCAGGTGCAACTCGGCCTTGGGCAGCGGCCGTTGACTCGCGGTCACGTTCTCAGTAGTCCTCGTCGTTCTCGATCGCGTGGCGGCTCAGCGGGTCGAAGGAGGCGAACTCCTCCGCCGCCGCGTCCGCCCGCATGCGCTCCCGCTCGCGGCGGCGGCCGACGGCCTCGCGCTGGGTCTGGAAGCGGTGGTCCTCGCCGCGGCGGCCGAGCATCTCTGCGCCCGCGGCCATGGTCGGCTCCCAGTCGAAGACGACGGCGTCCTCCGTGCTGCCGATGACGACGGTGTCACCCTCGCGGGCGCCGAGCTTCATCAGCTCCTCCTCGACTCCGAGGCGGTTGAGCCGGTCCGCGAGGTAGCCGACGGCCTCGTCGTTGTTGAAGTCCGTCTGGCGCACCCAGCGCTCCGGCTTGGCGCCGGTCACCCGGTAGAGGTCCTCGTGCTCGTCGTAGACCACGGAGAAGCCGGCGTCGTCCACGGCCTTCGGGCGGATGACGATGCGGGTGCTCTCCTGGACCGGCTTGGCCGCCCGCGCCTCGGCGACGATCTGCGCCAGGGCGTAGCTGAACTCCTTGAGGCCCTTGCGGGAGACCGCGGACACCTCGAACACCGGGTAGCCGCGCTCCTCCAGCGACGCGCGGACGATGTCGGCGAGGTCCTGGCCGTCGGGAACGTCGGTCTTGTTGAGGGCGACCACGCGCGGCCGGTCCTCCAGGCCGCCGTACTGGGCCAGCTCGGCCTCGATGGTCTCCAGGTCGCTCAGCGGGTCGCGGTCGGACTCCAGGGTGGCGCAGTCGAGCACGTGCACGAGCACCTCGCAGCGCTCGACGTGGCGCAGGAACTCCAGGCCCAGGCCCTTGCCCTGGCTGGCGCCCGGGATCAGCCCGGGGACGTCCGCGATCGTGTAGACCGTCGAACCGGCCGTGACCACACCGAGGTTGGGGACCAGGGTGGTGAACGGATAGTCCGCGATCTTGGGCTTGGCCGCCGAGAGCACGGAGATGAGGCTGGACTTGCCCGCGCTGGGGTAGCCCACCAGGGCGACGTCCGCGACGGACTTCAGCTCCAGGACGATGTCCCCGGACTCGCCCGGCTCGCCCAGCAGCGCGAAGCCGGGCGCCTTGCGGCGCGCCGAGGCGAGTGCGGCGTTGCCGAGGCCGCCGCGGCCGCCCGCGGCGGCCACGAAGGTGGTGCCGTTGCCGACCAGGTCGGCCAGCACGTTGCCCTTCTTGTCGAGGACCACGGTGCCGTCCGGCACCGGCAGGATCAGGTCCTCGCCGTCCGCGCCGGTCCGGTGGCCGCCCGCGCCGGGCTTGCCGTTGCCGGCCTTGCGGTGCGGGTGGTGGTGGTAGTCGAGCAGCGTGGTGATCTGCGGGTCCACCACGAGCGTGACGCTGCCGCCCTTGCCGCCGTTGCCGCCGTCGGGACCGCCGAGCGGCTTGAACTTCTCGCGGTGCACGGAGGCGCAGCCGTGGCCCCCGTTGCCCGCGGCGACGTGGAGTTCGACGCGGTCTACGAAGGTGGTCATGGTGCTGCTGCCTTTCGCCGGCGGAGGGGGGAAATCTCGGTACTGCTCAAACACCAAGGGTGGACCGGAGTCTTCCGATCCACCCTTGGAAAGGTCTGCCTGGGATCAGGCGACCGGCACGATGTTGACGACCTTGCGGCCGCGACGGGTGCCGAACTCGACGGCACCGGCCTGCAGCGCGAACAGGGTGTCGTCGCCGCCACGGCCGACGCCGGAACCCGGGTGGAAGTGGGTGCCGCGCTGGCGGACGATGATCTCGCCGGCGTTGACGACCTGGCCGCCGAAGCGCTTCACGCCGAGGCGCTGGGCGTTCGAGTCACGACCGTTGCGGGTAGAGCTTGCGCCCTTCTTGTGAGCCATCTGTCTCTAGCCCCTTACTTCGCCGAGTCAATGCTGGTGACGCGGAGCGCGGTGTGGCGCTGGCGGTGACCCATGCGCTTCCGGTAACCGGTCTTGTTCTTGTACTTCTGGATGGAGATCTTCTCGCCCTTGTGGTGGTCGACCACCTCGGCGTGGACCTTCACACCCGCCAGGACCCACGGGTCGCTGGTGACCGAGTCGCCGTCGACGACCAGGATGGTCGACAGCTCAACGGTGTCGCCGACCTTGGCGTCGACCTTGTCAGCCTCAAAAACATCGCCGACGGCAACCTTGTGCTGCCGCCCGCCGCTACGCACGATCGCGTACACGTCGAACCTCTCTCAACTCGGTCGGAGCCCCTGACGCCAGCCGACCCGGCGCGGACAACCTGCCCGGGGGCCTCTCCCGGACGGGTGACCGTCCGGAAGGTGGGTGCTCAGGAGCGGGGCGGCCTGCGACTACCGCAGGACACGCCGAGGGTCAAGACTACGGAAAGCCTGCGGGCCGGGTCAAACCAGCCCGGGCGCTCCCGCCGGGGCTCGCGCCCCGGGTGATCGGGCAGCCCGCCGCCCGGGGCGGTCCGGTGACGGACCTCCCCGGGCGNGCCCTCGCGGGCCGCGGCTCACTCGGCTGCCGGAGCCTCGCTGGGCGCAGCCGTCTTCTTGGTCGCGCGCTTGGCCGTCGTCGTCTTCTTGGCAGCCGTCTTCTTGGCGGCGGCCTTCTTCGCCGGGGCCTTGCGCGTGCGCTTCTTCGGCTCCGCCGGAGCCTCCTCCGCCTCGGCTGCGGCCTCGGGCACGGGCGCCGGCTCCTCCGCCGGGGCCTCCGCCACCGGCTCGGGCTGCGGCTCCGGCTGGAGCTGCGGCTCCGGCTGGAGCTCGGCGACCGGCGCCGACTCCGAGCGGACGACCACCGTCGCCGCCTCCGGCGAACCCGCCGGAGCCGTCGCACGGCGGACCGCACGCCTGCGGCCACGACGGGCCGGTGCCTCGATCATCGCCTCCGCCAGCGCCTCGGCCTCCGCGCGCGCCGCCTCGTCCACCGGGGCGGGCTCAGCCGCGACCACGGGCTCCGCCTGCGGCTCCGGCTCGGACGCCACCGCCTCCGGCGTGACGACCTCCAGCTCCTCGGGCTCGTGGACGTGCTCGTGCTCCAGCACCTCGGCGGTCTCCGCCGCCTCCACGGCCTCGGCGGTCTCCGCCGCCTCCTCGGCCTTGGCACCACCGCGACGACGGCGCTTGCTGCCGCCGCCAGTTGACGCCTCGTCACCCGGCTTCGGGCCCGCGAAGCCCTTCGGCGCGGGCGCCGCCTGCTCCATGTGGACGATGACACCGCGGCCGTTGCAGTGCACGCAGGTCTCGGAGAAGGACTCCAGCAGGCCCTGGCCGACACGCTTGCGCGTCATCTGCACCAGGCCCAGCGAGGTGACCTCGGCCACCTGGTGCTTGGTCCGGTCCCGGCCCAGGCACTCCAGCAGGCGCCGCAGCACCAGGTCGCGGTTGGACTCCAGCACCATGTCGATGAAGTCGATCACGATGATGCCGCCCAGGTCCCGCAGCCGCAGCTGGCGGACGATCTCCTCGGCCGCCTCGATGTTGTTGCGGGTGACCGTCTCCTCGAGGTTGCCGCCCTGACCGGTGAACTTGCCGGTGTTGACGTCGATGACGACCATCGCCTCGGTCTTGTCGATCACCAGCGAGCCGCCGCTGGGCAGCCAGACCTTGCGGTCCAGCGCCTTCATCAGCTGCTCGTCCACCCGGTAGGTGGCGAAGACGTCGACCTCGGAGGTCCACCTCTGCAGACGCGGCGTCAGGTCCGGGGCCACCGACGAGACGTACTCGTGGATGGTCGACCACGCGGTCTCGCCCTGGACGATGACCTTGGAGAAGTCCTCGTTGAAGATGTCGCGGACCACCCGGACCGTCATGTCCGGCTCGCCGTAGAGCAACGCCGGGGCGTTGCCGCTGCTGGCCTTCTTCTGGATGTCCTCCCACTGCTGCTGCAGCCGCTGGACGTCCCGGGTCAGCTCCTCCTCGGACGCGCCCTCGGCGGCCGTGCGCACGATGACGCCGGCGTCGTCCGGGACGATCTTCTTGAGGATGTTCTTCAGCCGGGCCCGCTCGGTGTCCGGCAGCTTCCGGCTGATGCCGGTCATGCTGCCCTCGGGCACGTAGACGAGGTAGCGGCCGGGCAGCGAGATCTGGCTGGTGAGCCGGGCGCCCTTGTGGCCGATCGGGTCCTTGGAGACCTGGACCAGCACCGACTGCCCGGACTTGAGCACCGACTCGATCCGGCGCGGCCCGTTCTTCAGGCCGAGCCCGGAGAAGTTGACCTCACCGGCGTAGAGCACGGCGTTGCGGCCCTTGCCGATGTCGACGAAGGCGGCCTCCATCGACGGCAGCACGTTCTGCACCCTGCCCAGGTACACGTTGCCGACGTAGGAGCTGGCCTGCTCCTTGTTCACGTAGTGCTCGACGAGGACGCCGTCCTCCAGCACGCCGATCTGGGTGCGCTGGCCGTGCTGACGGACCACCATGACCCGCTCCACCGCCTCGCGGCGGGCCAGGAACTCGGCCTCGGTGATGATCGGCACGCGGCGGCGGCCCTGCTCGCGGCCCTCGCGGCGGCGCTGCTTCTTGGCCTCCAGGCGGGTGGAGCCCTTGATGGACTGCACCTCGTCCGGGTCGAACCGGCGCGGCTCGCGGACCTTGAGCACCGTGCGCTCGGGGTCGTCCTCGCTGGTCAGCTCGATGTCCGTACCGGCGTCACCGCTGCGGCGACGGCGACGGCGGCGACGGCGGGAGGAGGTGGCCAGGGCCTCGCCCAGGTCGTCGCCCTCCTCGTCGTGCTCGTCGGACTCCTCACCCTCCTCGGCGTGGGCGGCCTCCGCCGACTCCTCGGCCTCGCCCTCGCTGCGACGACGGCGACGGCCGCCCCGGCGACGGCGGCGGGACGGACGCCCCTCCTCCGTCTCGTGGCCCTCGGCCTCCTCGTGCTCCTCGCCCTCGACGTGCTCCTCGTCGGCCTCCGACTCCTCGTCCTCGGGCGCCTCCTGAGCAGGCGTCACGAACGCGGGCGCGACCACGCGGCGCCGCCGGCGGCGACGGCCGCCGAAGTCGCCGTCCTCGGTCTCGTCCTCGTCGCCGCCCTGCGGCAGCGGCTCACGCTGGGCGACCTGCTCGAAGACGGCGGGCTCGGTCGGCTCGGCCGGACGCCGCCGCGTGCGGCGGCGCGGCTCGGCCTCCGCGGGAGCCTCGACCTCCCGGGCCTCCGCCTCGGCGGGCGCCTCC
>NZ_JBHSQJ010000045.1:0-7275 GCF_042658505.1 Streptacidiphilus monticola
TGGCGGCGGCGTGCAGTGCGGCCGGGACGGCAGGTGCGGCAGCCCGGGCAGATGCGGCACACCCCCCAGCCCTCCCCCGAACCCCCCACTTCCCCCTCCCCCTCCCCCTCCACCTCCCCCGTGCCCCGGCCGAGGCGCGGGGACCGGAGGGACCGGGGGCGGGACGGGAGGTGCCGGACAGGACCAGTGCTCGGGAGCTGTGGAGCCGCCCCTCGCCAGGGCGAAGGCGGCAACGGTGTGGACCATGCGGGGGAGCTGCCCAGGCGCGGCCCGCCGCATGGCAGCGACACGCCAGGTTCACTCCTCCGAGCGAAACCCTCACACCATGATCGCCCCGCGCTTCCCCGGTGAAGGGTCCGTGACGCCCCCTGTTCGGGCAAGTTTCCCTCGGGTAACTTGGCCGTTCAGCGTCCGCACCGCCGCGGCCGCCGCGCCGGAAGGGGAGCCCGAGCGTTGCGCCAGTACAGTGTTCCCGCCCTCGCCAGTCCCGCCCCGGGCGAGGGACTGGCCGAGAGCGTCTTCGCGCGCGCGGAGGCCGAGCCTGGCCGGCCCGTGCTGCGGCGGCGGCGTGGTGGGAGCGGCGCCCCCGGCGCGGCGGCACCCGTCCCCCCGTCCCGGCCCTCCGGTCCCGCTGCCTCCGGCACCGACGCCTCGGCCGCACCCCCCGCCCCGTCCTCGTCCTCACCCGCCGCGGCTCCGGCCTCCCCCGACGAGTGGATCGACGTCACCGCCGCCGAGTTCCGCGACCAGGTCCTCGCGCTCGCCAAGGGCCTGCTGCACCAGGGCATCCGCTTCGGCGACCGGGTCGCCCTGATGAGCCGGACCCGCTACGAGTGGACGCTGATCGACTACGCCCTCTGGACGATCGGGGCCGTTCCCGTCCCCGTGTACCCCACGGCCTCCGCCGCCCAGCTGCAGTGGATCCTCGCCGACTCGCAGGCCGTGGCCTGCTTCGTCGAGCACGAGGACCACGCCATGACCGTCGGCTCGGTCTGCGACCGGCTCCCCGCCCTGCGCCGCATCTGGCAGTTGAGTCCCTCCTACTCCGACATCCGCACCGAGACGGAAGGTTCCGCCCCGGCCCCCCTCTCCACCACCACCGGCGCCGGCACCCACGCCGCCGACCCCGGCAACCCCACCGGCCCCGCCGGGTTCGCCGAGCACATCGACGCGAGCTCGGCCCCCTCTGGCATCCTGCGCGAACTCGCCCTCGCCGGGCGCCAGGTGGACGACGAGCTGATCCGCCGTCACCGCGCCGCGATCACCGCCTCGACCCTCGCCACCGTCATCTACACCTCGGGCACCACCGGTCGCCCGAAGGGCTGCCCGCTGACCCACGGGAACTTCATCGCCGAGACCGACAACCTGATCGCCCGCTACCCCGAGGTGTTCCGCGCCCGGGACGGCGGCCAGGCGAGCAGCCTGCTGTTCCTCCCCCTCGCGCACGTCTTCGCCCGGATGGCGCAGGTGGCGTCGCTCCGCGCCGGGATCGTCCTCGGCCACCAGGGCGACCTGCGTCCGGAGGTGCTGATGCCCGCCTTCCGGAGCTTCCGCCCGACCTTCGTCGCGGCCGTCCCGCACATCTTCGAGAAGCTGGCCGCGCGCGGCCGCCAGGCGGCCGAGGAGGCGGGGCGCGGCTCGGTCTTCGACCGAGCCTGGGACGTGGCCGTGCGCTACGGCGAGGCCCTGGAGCGCCGCGCCTTCGGCGAGGGCTCCGGGCCGTCGCCGGCGCTGCGGATCCAGCACCAGCTCTACGAGCAACTGGTCTACGGCAAGGTGCGTGCCGCCCTGGGCGGACGCATCCGCCACGCGATGTCCGGCGGCTCAGGGATGGACCGCGAGCTCGGGCTGTTCTTCCTCGGGGCCGGCGTGACGATCTTCGAGGGCTACGGGCTCACCGAGACGACCGCCGCGCTGACCGCCAACCCGCCGGAGGCGCAGCGCTTCGGCACCGTGGGGCTGCCGATCCCGGGGACGGAGATCACCGTCGCCGCGGACGGGGAGGTCTGGGCGCGCGGCCCCCAGGTGTTCACCGGCTATCTCGGCGAGCAGGCCCCGGCGTTGAGCCCGGACGGCTGGCTGCCCACCGGCGATCTGGGCCGACTGGACGAGCACGGCTACCTGACCATCACCGGCCGCAAGAAGGAGATCATCGTCACCAGCAACGGCAAGTCCGTCGCGCCCGCGGTCCTGGAGGAGCGGCTGCGCACGCACCCGCTGATCGCCCACTGCCTGCTGGTCGGCGACGACCGCCCGTTCGTCGGGGCGCTGATCACGCTGGACCCGGAGGCGCTCGCGCACTGGCAGCGGTCCCGCGGCAAGCCGCTGCTGCCGCCCGCCGAGGCGCGCCAGGACCCGGACCTGCAGGTGGAGTTGCAGCGTGCCGTGTCGACGGCGAACGCGGCGGTCTCCCGGGCGGAGTCGATCCGGTCGTTCCGGATCCTCGGCATCGACTTCGGCGCGGTGCCCGAACTGGTCACGCCCTCACTGAAGTTGCGGCGCAAGGCGATCGTCCGCCACTGCGCTGCGGACATCGACGCCCTCTACGCGGGCCCGGCCCCCGCGCCGCCCGCCGCCTCCGCCTCGCCGTCCGCGTAGATGCCCGCGCTCTCCGCGTAGACGACCTCGCCCTCCGCGTAGACGACCTCGAGCTCGAAGCCCTGGCCGTCGATCAGGTGGACCGCGCTGCCGGTGTCGACGCGCAGCGTCCAGCCGGCCGCGCGGGCGGCTTCCAGCACCGCGTCCCGTCGTCCGATCCCGCGCAGGGCAAGGTGGTTGAGGCCGGCCCGGAGCCGCTCGTGCGGACCGGGCAGCAGTGCCGGGGACTGCTCGATGACGACGTAGCTGCCGTCACGCCGCCAACTGCGTCCCGCTTCCCAGTGCTGGAAGGGGACGCAGTCGAGGACGCCGAGCACCGGCCCCCACTGTGCCTCGGCGAGCGTGAGATCCTGCATCCACAGCTCGACGTGGTGCACCAGGGGGCCGGAGCCCGGCACGGAGGAGGGAGTCATATACGGATGATCACATGCCGGACCGGACGGACCCCCTCCCCTCGGATCAGACGTTGGCGCTGAACACCGGGAGGTAGCCGCCGGACTGGCCGCTCGCGGTCGGGTGGTAGGACTCGTAGACCGGCAGCGTGGTGCTGTGCAGCCACTGGGTGCTGCTGCCGCAGATCTCGTGGGTGTGGAAGACGGACCGCACGTCGCCGAAGCTGAAGCCGTACTTGGCGACCTCCTTCGCGGTCACGGTCGCCAGGTCGTCGGCCGCGCCGTTGATGGCGTTGCGGGAGGTGTCGCTGATGCCGAACAGGCAGGTGCCGGGGACCTGGTAGAGGTGGGGGTAGTCGAGGACGACGACGTGGGCGTTGGGCGCGTGGGACTGGATGGCCGAGTAGACGGCGTCCAGCTTCGCCGGAAGGGTGTTCTCGATGTAGTTCTCGGCGGTGGCCACGGCCGACAGGCAGGAGCTGGTGCCGTCGAGGACGCAGGTCTGCATGGTGCTGGAGAAGCCCGCGTCGTTGCCGCCGATGCTGATGCTGACCAGCGTGGTGCTGCTGCTCAGCGAGGAGATCTGGCTGTTGAGCACGTCCGTGGTGGTCGCGCCGGAGCACGCCGCGAAGGTGAAGGACGAGACCGAGTGCGCGGCCTGCCAGAGGTAGGCGTAGGCGTTGGTGCTTCGGTAGCAGCTCCCGCTGGAGCTGATGTAGCTTCCGGACCCGACTCCGGCAGAGTACGAGTCGCCCAGGGCAACGTAGTTGACGCCGGCCGCGTGCGCCGCCGGGACGGCGGTGAACATCGCGGCCAGGGTGAGACCGAGCGTTCCTGCGAGCGCCGCGACGCTGCGGCGCGGGGACAGGTGCAGGCGCATGGTGCCTCCGCTGTGGGGGGTGGAGCACAGTGGGGATGACGCGCGTCGACCCCTAGTTGTACCGCCCGGTAACCCCTCGCGGATAGTGTGCATGCCAGAATTTCATCGCCCGGGTGACAAAACGTCAGCCACCTGATGTCAGCTGAGGAAGCTGAGTCTGACGGTGCGTCGGGGATTGTCGCCGTTGGTGTCGATCAGGACGACCGACTGCCAGACGCCGAGCGCCAGCCTGCCGCCGACCACCGGCAGGGTGGCGTGCGGGGCGACGATGCCGGGGAGCACGTGGTCGCGGCCGTGGCCGGGACTGCCGTGCCGGTGGCGCCAACGGCCGTCCGCGGGAAGCAGTTCACGCAGCTGGGCCAGCAGGTCCTCGTCGCTGCCCGCGCCGGTCTCGATGACCGCGATGCCCGCGGTGGCGTGCGGGACGAAGACGTTGAGCAGCCCGTCCTGGCCACCCGCCGCGGCCTCGTCGAGGAAGCGGGCGCAGCGGTCGGTGAGGTCGACGGCTGCTTCGCGGCTGCCGGTGGTGAGTTCGAAGGTGGTGGTCGTGAAGGCCATGCCCCTATCCTGCAGCCTGCGCGATCCTGCGGCCTCCGCCATCCTGCGGTCTGCGCCATCCTGCGGCCTGCGCCATCCTGCGGCCTGCCGGCTTGCAGCCTGCGCCGGACCACAGCTGCGCCGCGCACACACACGGCCGCCGCGGCCAGCGGCCGCACACGGGCCGCGGCCGCCCGCGTCACCCCGGGACCGGGGCCTCCAGCGCCAGCAGGCGGTCCACCGCCCGCAGGGCGCGCGCCTGGGCGTCCGCCGCCTGGTTGAGCTGGACGGCCTGATTGAGGCTCAGGTAAATGCCCGTCAGTTCGAAGACCAGCTGCTCCACATCGGCGTCCGGTCGCAGCTCACCCAGCGCGACGGCGGCGCGGAGGTCGAAGCCGAGGCGCCGGTGCTGCCAGAAGACGGTCAGCCGGGTGATCGCGTCGCGCACCGGCCCGCTGCGCGCGTCGTACTCGACGGCGGCGGTCGTGAACAGGCAGCCGCCGGGGAAGTGGTCGCGGGCGCGGACCAGGTAGTCGGCCCAGGACTCGCAGACGCCGTGCAGCCGGGGCAGCCCGGCGTCCAGGTGCGCGTTCGGCTCCCACACCAGGCGGCTGAAGACGGCGGACGCCTCACGCAGGGCGGCGAGCTGGAGCGCTTCCTTGGTGCCGAAGTGCCCGAGCACACCCGCCTTGCTCATCCCGAGGTCCAGGGCGAGCCGACCGATCGTCAGCCCGTCCAGCCCCTCGACGGAGGCGATCGCCACGCTGCGGTCGAGGATGCGTGCGCGGGTCTCGCGGGCCTCGGCGACGGACTTGCGTGGACTCATGCCGGGAATCGTAGTGGACCGGTGATTTTCTCGGAGGGCTTTAGCTTCCGACCGGTCGTTTGCTATGTTGCGGCACATGCCCACTGCCACCAGTGCCTTCAGTACGTCCGGTGCCTCCGCTCCCACCGGCCACACGCGTCTCCTGGGCCTCGGCCACTTCCAGCCGGAGCGCGTCATGACCAACGACGACCTCGCCCAGCTGGTCGACACCAACGACGAGTGGATCCGCCAGCGCACCGGCATCACCACCCGCCACCTGGCCGCGGAGGAGGAGACGGTCGCCGACCTGGCGGCCGCGGCGGCCGCCAAGGCGCTGGCGGCCTCCGGCCTGCAGCCTGACGAGATCGGCCTGATCACCGTCGCCACCTGCAGCAACCGCGACCGCTGCCCGTCCGTCGCGGCGCAGGTGGCCGCCCGCCTGGGCATCCAGGGTGCGGTGGCCTTCGATCTGAACAACGGCTGCGCCGGCTTCTGCACGGCACTGGCCACCGCCGACCACAGCGTGCGGGCGGGCGCGGCCCGCAACGCGCTGGTGATCGGTGCCGAGAAGATGTCCGACGTGGTCGACTGGACCGACCGCAGCACCTGCATCCTGCTCGGCGACGGCGCGGGTGCGGCGGTGATCGGCACGGGCGGCTCGACCCCCGGCATCGGCCCTGTGGTCTGGGGCTCTGACGCGTCGAAGGGCGACGCCGTCCGGCTGATGGGGGCGTGGCAGCCCCGGTTCTCCCAGGAGGGCCAGACCGTCTTCCGCTGGGCCACGACGGAGGTCCCGAAGATCGCCCGCGAGGCGTGCGCCCGAGCCGGGGTGGAGGTCTCCGACCTGGCGGGCGTCGTGACGCACCAGGCGAACCTGCGCATCATCGAGTCGATCGTCCGTCAACTGGGCGTCCCCGAGGGCACGGTGGTGGCCCGCGACGTGGTCGACTCCGGCAACACGTCCGCGGCGTCGGTGCCCCTGGCCCTGTCCAAGCTCGTGGAACGCGGCGACCTTCCCCCGTCCTCCCCCGTCCTCCTCACCGCCTTCGGCGGCGGCCTCTCCTGGGCGGGCCAGGTCGTCTTCACGCCCTGACACGCAGCACTTGGCCGCAGACGGCCAGCTCCTCCCCGCCCCCGCACGGGCCACGGGCGTGGGGAGCCGCAGGCGCGGGGAGCCGCAGGCCCAGGCAGCCGCCGCAGGCACAAGCAGCCGCAGGCCCAGGCAGCCGCGGCTTCGTCGCGTACACCCGCGCCGCCCCCTCGTCCGCTCACCCCCGCGCGGCTCCGCCGCGGGATCAGCGCCCACGAGTGACAGCCCCCGGCGGGGTTCCTCCCGGCCCTGGCGCGCGCCGCAGGGCGACGGCCCCGGCAGGGGCTCCCTCCGCCGGGCACGGCCGGAGCAGACCGGCACGACCCCGACAGACACTCCCCCAAGCGATGCGGTGCACCGCACGCCAGCAGCACCCCGACAGACACTCCCTCAACCGATGCGGTGCACCGCAGGCCGGCACGACGCCAACAGACGCTCCCCCGGCCGGGCGCGGTGCACCGCATCGGTTGGGGGCCCTTGGCGGGGGCCGCCGTGCCAGCCTTGGCACCGCACGCCAGCGAGCCCTTAGCAGGGGCCGCCGTGCCAGCCTTGGCACCGCACACCAGCGAGCCCTTAGCAGGGGCCGCCGTGCCAGCCTTGGCACCGCACACCAGCGAGCCCTTAGCAGGGGCCGCCGTGCCAGCCTTGGCACCGCACACCAGCGAGCCCTTAGCAGGGGCCGCCGTGCCAGCCTTGGCGGCGGCTAGCGTTGGGCCAGTTCCACCTGCTGGTGCAGGTCGTGGGCGGCGTCCAGGGCGGAGGCGACGGAGGCGGCGGGGACCGCGAGCAGCAGCGCGGCCGCCCCCGCGGCGGCGCGGGTCACCGCGCGCGGGCGGGCGAGCAGAGCCGCCACGCGGCGCGGGACCGGACCCGCCGAGACGGCCAGGCCCACTGCCGGACGCGGGGCGCGCGCGCCCGCGATCGCGGCCCTGCCGATCGCCCGCGCCGCCAGCCTCCGGTCGGCGACCTCCCC
>NZ_JBHSQJ010000045.1:7337-27848 GCF_042658505.1 Streptacidiphilus monticola
GATGCTGTAGGCGACGCCGTCCCGCACCCGCCCGAGCAGGGGGTGCAACGCCACCGCCAGGTCGACGAGCAGCAGGAAGCGGTGGTGGCCGCCCCGCAGATGCGCCCGCTCGTGGGCCAGCAGGACCTCGCGCTCGCGCGCGTCGAGCGCGGCGAGCATCCCCTCGGTGACCACGATCCGGCTGCGCCGACCCGCCGGGACGGCGTACGCGTCGGGGCGCGCGTCCGGCAGCACGAGGAGTTCGCCCTTCTCCGGCGCGCATCTGACGAGCCGTCGGGCGGCGGCGTGGTCGCGGAGGTGACGGACCGTCACCCGCGCCGCCCGCGCCGCGAGGACGGCCAGCAACACCGCCGCGACCATCCCCACCGGGACGATCGCGGCCGGGTCCAGGTGCCTGGCCACCGGCAGGTCGAGGTGGCCCAGGGCGGCCACGAAGGGCAGGTGCAGCAGGCCCGCCAGGGCCAGCAGGCCCAGCGCCGTCGTGCTCGCCCCCGCCGCGCCGACGGCCGTCGCCGTGAACAGCCAGGCGGCCAGCCGCGGCGGCAGCCGGTCCGGAAGGGTGCGCAGCAGCGGCAGCGCCAGCAGCAGCGGCAGTACCAACGGGGCCCAGACGTCGACGATCACGCGGGCTCGTCCTCTCCCGCCGTGGCGAGGAGACTGCGCAGCAGCCGCTCGTCTTCGGCGCTGAGGCCCGAGACGAAGCGGGCCAGGACGCTGTGCCGGTCCGTCTCCTTCTCCAGCTCGGACCGCATCCGCCGGGCCGCGAGCGCGGGCGCGTCGCGGCCGTCCTCGGCGGGGGCGTAGGCGAACGCCCGGCCCGCCCGACTGCGGACGACGACACCCTTCTCCAGCAGCCGGGCCAGGATCGTGTTGACGGTCGTCCGGGCCAGACCGCCGCCCAGCGCGCGCTGGATGTCCGCGGGCGTCAGCGGCCCGTCCCCCGCCCAGAGCACGCCGAGCACCCCGGCCTCCAGCTCCCCGGGGTGACGTCGCTGCGGGCCGACCGCACCGGACTCGCTCACGGAACCGCCGCCTCCCTTTCTCCCGTCCCTGCTTCCATCCACTACAGTGACCGGGAACGACTACACGTATGTAGACGATAAACCCGACCCCCGGCGGACCGAACCAGTGTCCACCATCCGCAGGAGCGTGACCCCCATGGCCCCGGACCCCACGGGCACCCACCAGCTCGCGGTGAACCTGCTCGATGCGAACTCGCTGCTGGCCGCGTTCGGCGCGATCGGCATCCTGGTCGTCCTCTTCGCCGAGACCGGCCTGCTGGTCGGCTTCTTCCTCCCCGGCGACTCGCTGCTGTTCACGGCCGGCCTGCTCTGCACCACCAGCAAGAACGGCGTCCACCTCAACCTGGCCTCGGTGCTGGTCTGCGCGGTCGCGGGTGCGCTGATCGGCGCGCAGGTGGGGTACGTGATCGGCCGGAAGGGCGGCCGGGCGCTGCTCAACCGCAGCAGCAACAAGCACCTGCAGCAGGGCGCGGCCCGGGCCGAGGAGATCCTGGCGAAGTACGGCTACGCCAAGGCGATCGTCCTGGCCCGCTTCATCCCCGTGGTGCGCACCGTGCTCAACCCGATGGCCGGCGCGCTCAACGTGCCGGTGCGGACGTTCACCCTGTGGCAGGTCGTCGGCGGCCTGCTCTGGTCCGTCGGCGTGACGCTGGCCGGGTACGCGCTGGGGTCGAGCATCCCGAGCATCGACAAGTACCTGCTGCCGATCATCGCCCTGATCGTGGTGATCTCGGTCATCCCGATCGGCCTGGAACTCCTGCGCGCCCGCCGCCGTGGCGCCGAAGCGGCCGCCGACGCTGACGCCGCGTCAACTCCCGGCCCGCAGGCGCCGGGCGCGGCGCCCACCACCTCCCACCACCGCAAGTGACGACCGGAGCCCTCCGCACGTGACCATCCTCGCCCTGACCGGCCCGTCCATCGACGGCGGGCTCTACACCTGGTTCCAGCAGCAGGCGCAGACCTCGCCGGCCTGGTTCGACGACCTGATCTCCTGGTACGCGAGCTACGGGCTCGGCCTGTACGCGCTGATGATGATCTGGTGCTGGTGGCGCGCCCGCCAGGCGCGCGACCCGCGCGCCATGGCCATGGCCCTGTTCGTGCCGGTGGCCGTGGTGGCGGCCTACGTGGTGAACGACATCGTCAAGAGCATGTTCACCGAGGTCCGCCCCTGTCAGGCGATCGCGGGTGAGATCACCCTGCAGCCGTGTCCCGGGGTGGGCGACTGGTCCTTCCCGAGCAACCACTCCGCGATCGCCGCGGCGGCCGCGGCGGCGATCTGGCTGATCAGCCGCCGGCTCGGGATCATCGCCTCGCTGCTGGCCCTGGTCATGGCGTTCTCCCGGGTCTGGGTCGGCGCGCACTATCCCCACGACGTGATCGTCGGCCTGGTGGTGGGTGCGGTCGTCGGCGCGCTGGTGGAGCTGCTGGCCCGCAGGTTCGCACCCCCGCTGGTCGTCCGCCTCCAGGGCGGCGCCCTCCGTCCGCTGCTGACCGCGTAGCGCAACCCCAGGGGCGCGAGGAACTGCGCGAGCAAGCCACCACCCGGGCAGGTCCGTCCCCGTCAAAGGGCCGAACCTCCCCGGGTGGTGTGTTGCTCGCGCCGTTCCTCGCGCCCCTGGGGGGCGGCGCCTACCAGGCCCGGTGGGCCCTGCGGTTCGCGCGTTCGACGCGGGCGCGCTTCACCGTGCGGAACCGCCGGGCCACCTGGCGGGCCAGGTCCGCCGCGCCCACCATGCCGGCCTCGTTGCCCAGTTGGGCCAGGACGATCTCGGCCTCGGGCCGGAACCCGCGCCCGGTGAGGTTGCGCCGGAAGGCCTCCCGGGCCGGCCCGATGAGCAGTTCGCCCGCCGCCGAGACGCCGCCGCCGATGACGAAGCGTCCGGGGTCCAGCGCGGCGGCGAGGTTGGCGATGCCGAGGCCCAGCCAGGTGCCGATCTCCTGCAGCAGCTCGACCGCCACCGCGTCGCCCGCCCTGGCGGCCTCCGTCACCAGCGGGCCGGTGATGGCCGCGACGTCCCCGCCGACGCGGTCGAGCAGCGGCTGCGCCACCGGCGACTCGGCCGCCGCCAGTTCCCGCGCCTCGCGGACCAGGGCGTTGCCCGAGGAGTACTGCTCCCAGCAGCCCCGGTTGCCGCAGGGGCAGCGCAGGCCGCCGGGGACGACGGTCATGTGGCCGAACTCCCCCGCCGTGCCCCAGCGTCCGCGCTCCAGCCGGCCGTCGCGGACGATGGCGCCGCCGATACCGGTGCCGAGGTTGACCATGACCAGGTGGTCCTCGCCCGCGCCCGCGCCGAAGCGCCACTCGGCCCAGGCCGCGGCGTTGGCGTCGTTCTCGACGACGACCGGCAGCCGGAGCCGCTCGCTCAGCGCGGCCTGCAGCGGCTCGTTGCGCCAGGACAGGTGGGGGGCGAACAGCACCCGGGCCCGGTCCGCGTCCACGAATCCGGCCGCGCCGATGCCCACGGCGTGGACGTCGTGACGGTCCGCCAGCTCCAGCACCAGCTCGGTGATGACGTCCTCGACGACCTTCGGCGACTTGGACCGGTCGGGAGTCTCGGTGCGCAGCTGCTCGACGATGCGCCCCTCGCCGTCCACCAACCCGGCCGCGATCTTCGTGCCGCCGATGTCGATGCCGACGGTCGGCAGCCGCAGTGCCGCCTTGCGGTGGGCGCTGCGGCGCTCGGCCGTGGTCCACTGGCTGCGGCGGGCGTAGCCGCCGGCGGTGCTGCTCACGAGGCGTCAGTTCCGTTCTGTCGGCGGCCGGGTAGCTGACTGCCCCGGCCGGTTCGTCGCCGCCTCCATTCTGGCGGCGGTCCGCCCCCGCCCGCGCACCGGCCCACGCGGGCGCGTCGCTGGGAGGCCCTGTTGCCGTGTCCGGACAGGTTCGCCGGGTTGCGGTGTCCGGCGCTGGGGGCACCCCCGGGCGAAGGCTGCGGGAAGATCGCAAGACGGAGGGTCGCCCTCGTACCGGATGTACTCGGGCGCCCGACAACGCGGCGTGGGGGCACCCCCGGCCGAAGGCTGGGGGACTGGCGTGCCGGGCGCCGCAACCCGGTGGACCTGTCCCGGCACGGCACTAGCTCAGTTCGAGCGCCAGGAAGAAGTCGACGCGGTCCTCCAGGCGGGAGAGGTCACGGCCCGTCAGTTCCTCGATGCGGCCGATACGGTAGCGCAGGGTGTTGACGTGGACATGGAGGGCGGCGGCGCAGCGGGTCCAGGAGCCGTCGTACTGGAGGAACGCCTCCAGGGTGCGGACTAGGTCCGCCTGGTGTTCGAGGTCGTAGGAGACGACCCGGTCCAGCAGCCGGGACCGGAAGGCCCGGCGGACCTCGTCCGGCACGGCGGCCAGCAGCAGGACGTGGGAGGCGAGTTCCTCCGGACCGGCGACGGTCACCTTGCCGACGCGGGAGGCGGCGATGCGGCGGGCGTGGCGGGACTCCTCCAGCGCGCCGCGCAGCGCTCCCGCGCCGGCGGCCGGGGCGCTGGCGCCGAGCACGAGGCGTCCCTCCGGGCCGAGGCCGGCGTCCAGGGGGGCGAGCAGCGCGGCCAGCCGCTGGGACGCGGGCTCGTCGCCCTCCTCGGCGGGCAGCAGCGCGATCGCGGCCGGGCCGGTGCCGCCGACGAGCACCCGGTCGTCGACGCCGGTCAGCGCCTCCTCCAGGGCGTCGCGGGCGGTGGACTCGGGCACCGCCACGCCTTCGGCGGAGGCGACGACCCAGGCCTGCGGCGCGGGGCGGTCGGTGAGCGTCATGGCGTGGGCGGCGTCCAGGGCGCGCTGCAGTTCGTCCGGCGGGGCGTCGTGGCCGAGCAGCGTGAAGACCTCGTCGGCCAGGTGCGCGCGGAGCTTGCGGCCCTCGTCGCGGCGGGCGCGCTCGGCGGCGACGAGACGGGCCAGGTTCTCGGCGAGCTGCTGCCGCTTGGGGGTCCACTCGGTCAGGTCGCCCTCGATGACGAGGATCCACTGCGCCAGTGCGGTGCCTTCCGGCACGGGCAGCAGCGAGAACTGACGCATGCCCACCTTCGTGCGCGAGGACGGCACCGGCCGCCGCCGCTGGGCGTCGAGGTGGGCGCGGACGAGGTGGTCCCGCTCGGCCCGGGTCAGCCCGGCAGCGGGCCCGGCGATGACGCGCGCCGTGGGGGTGAGCACCCAGCAGTCCAAGTCGACGTCGCCGCCGAGAAGTTCGAGCACGGCGTCGAGCCCGGCGCCGCCGGCGCCGGAGACCAGCAGCCGGTGCCGTTCGACGAGCGCGTTCAGGTCCGCGGCCCGGTCGGCGGAGACCTGCCGCACGACGAACTCGGTGAGCGAGGCGAAGGCGACGTCCTCGCCGACCGCGAAGAGCGGCATGCGATGGCGGGCGCAGGCGTCGATCAGGTCCTGCGGCACGGGACCGACCTCCGCCTCCCCGGCGGCGAGCCCGACCGCCCCGGCTCCGGCGATGCCCCGGACGAAGCGCTCGCTGTCCTCGGGGTCGGCGCGCCAGAGCATGCCGGTGAGGACGAGTTCGCCGCCGTGCAGGTAGCGGGAGGGGTCCTTCAGGTCGGTGGTCATGACCCCCGTGACCACCCGGTCGAGCTCCCCCTCGCCCGCGAGCAGGCGCACCCGAGGTGCGGTGGGGGCTAGCAGCGCGCCGATGCGCACGTCGGTTACCTCCGGGTTCAGGCGGATTGGGGGGTCCGCAGGAACCGTACCCGACGCGAGGGCGGCTGATTCTTGCACGGCGGCGAGCCACAGCCCGACGCGTCTGCGCGAGTGCGCGCGGGGCATGGACGCCCCGTGCGCACCCGCGCAGGGGTCTCAGGCCGTCAGGCCGCGCCGCTTCAGGAGGGGCTCGATCTCGGGGGCGCGGCCGCGGAACGCGGCGAACGCGGTCAGGGGGTCGGCGCTGCCGCCGCGCGAGAGCAGCTCGCGGCGGAAGATCTCGCCGGACTCCCGCACGGTCTTGCCGTTCGTCCGGAACCACTCCACCGTGTCCGCGTCCAGCACCTCGGACCAGATGTAGCCGTAGTACCCGGCCGCGTAGCCGCCCGCGAAGATGTGGGCGAAGTAGCCGGTGCGGTAGCGCGGCGGGATGGACGGGTGGGCCAGGCCCCACCGCTCCAGCGCGGCGCGCTCGAACGCCACCGCGTCCGCCACCGGCTCCGCGTCCGCGGCGCGGGTGTGCCAGGTCCAGTCGAGCAGCGCCGCGGCCAGGTACTCCACGGTGCGGAAGCCCTCGCCGAACCGGTCGGCCTCCTGCAGCTTCCGGACCAGCTGCGGGGACATGGGCTCACCGGTGAGGTGGTGGCGGGCGTAGGTGGCCATCACCTCGGGCCAGTCCCGCCACATCTCGTTGACCTGCGAGGGGTACTCGACGAAGTCCCGCGGCACCTCGGTCCCGGCGAGGGACGGGTAGGTCACGTCGGAGAACAGCCCGTGCAGGGCGTGGCCGAACTCGTGGAAGAGGGTGCCGACCTCGTCCCAGGTCAGCAGGACCGGCTCGCCCGCCGGGGGCTTGGCGATGTTGAGGTTGTTGACGACGACCGGCTTCTGGCCCAGCAGCCGGGACTGCTGCACCAGTTCGTTCATCCACGCGCCGCCCCGCTTGGACTCGCGGGCGTGGAAGTCGCCGATGAACAGGCCGAGTCGGCTGCCGTCCTCGTTGAAGACCTCGAAGACCCGGGCGTCCGGGTGATAGGCCGTCAGGTCGGGCCGCTCCTCGAAGCGGATGCCGTACACCAGGCCCGCGGCGTGGAAGACGCCGTCGCGCAGCACCGACTCCAGCTCCAGGTACGGGCGCAGGGCGGAGGCGTCGACGTCGAAGCGCTCCTTGCGGACCTTCTCCGACCAGTACTGCCAGTCGGCGGCGTCGATCACGTCCACGCCCGCGGCCCGGGCCAGCGCCGCGCCCTCGGCGTCGGCGTTGCGCACGGCGGGGGCGACCAGCCCGCCGAGCATGCCCTCGACGGCCTCGGTGGTCTTCGCGGTCTGGTCGGCGACCTCCCAGGCGGCGTGCGAGTCGAAGCCGAGCAGCGCCGCGCGCTCGGCGCGCAGCGCGGCGGCCTTGATCGCCAGCGGGCCGTTGCTCTCGATGCCGCGGGCGAGGGACGCCTCCAGCAGGCGACGGCGAAGCGCCGGGTCGGCGAGCGAGGCGAGCTCGGTCTGGTTGGAGAAGTTCTTCAGGCTGAGGACGTACTTGCCGTCCTTGCCAAGGGACTTGGCGTTCTCCGCGGCAGCGGCGATCTCGTCCTCGGGCAGGCCGGCCAGTTCCTCCGCGCTGTCGAGGACCAGGGCGGCGGCGCGGGTGTCGGCGAAGACGTTCTGCTCGAACGCCGTGGTGACCGCGGCGATTTCGGCGTTGAGCTCGCGCAGCCGGTCCTGCTGGGCCGCGTCGAGGCGGGCACCGGAGCGGACGAAGCGGGCGTGGTAGCGCTCGAGCAGCCGCAACTGCTCGGCGTCCAGGCCGAGTTCGGCGCGCTGCGCGTGGAGGGCGTCGATCCGCGCGAAGAGCGCCGGGTCGAGATGGATGGCGTCCTCGTGGGCGGCGAGCCGCGGGGACAGCTCGGCCTCCAGCTCCTGCAGGTAGGGGGTGGTGTCGGCGCTGGTCTTGTTGAAGAACACGAGGGCGACGCGGCGCAGGGTGGCTCCGCTGCGCTCCAGCGCCTCGACGGTGTTGGCGAAGGTCGGGGACTCGGTGCTGGCGCCGATGGCGGCGGTCTCCTGCAGCTGCTCGGCCATGCCCTGCTCGAAGGCGGGCAGGTAGTGCTCCTCGCGGATCTCCGCGAAGGGCGGCAGTTGGTAGGGCAGGGTGCTGGCCCGGAAGAACGGGTTGGCGGCGGTGGCATTGGTCACGGGGAGACACTACGCCCAGTGGTGGCACCGGGGCCGGGGAATTCACCCGCTGTCACCCGCACGTGCAGCTGCCGGACGCCTTGGAGAAAAGTACAGCCGGGCGGGTGACGCCGTCCCGCGTTCTTCATGCCATCAGTGACTGACGCCACACCGCCGGGGAGACGTGTACTACTGCCAACCTCCCCGGTGCCGCATCTCTCGACACACCCTCACACCCGTCAGTCAGTCAGGAGAGTGATCCCCCGCATGGAGTTCCTCCGGCCCGCCACCTGGGACGAGGCGCTCGCGGTGAAGGCCGAGAACCCCGCCGCGCTGCCGATCTCCGGTGGCACGGACGTCATGGTCGAGCTCAACTTCGACCGTCACCGGCCGCCCGCGCTGCTCGACCTCAACCGCATCACCGAGCTCACCGACTGGGAGCGCGACACCTTCGCGGGCCAGGAGGGCGAGGTCATCCGCCTCGGCGCGGCCGTGCCCTACGCCCGGATCACCCGCGAACTGTCCGACGCCCTGCCCGGGTTGGCCCTGGCGGGCAACACCGTGGGCTCGCCCCAGATCCGCAACCGCGGCAGCGTCGGGGGCAACCTCGGCGCCGCCTCCCCCGCCGGCGACTCGCACCCCGCGCTGCTCGCCGCCGGCCGCGACGTGCTGGTGGAGGCCGAGTCCGTGCGCGGCACCCGGCTCATCCCGATCGACGAGTTCTACGTCGGCGTCAAGCGCAACAGCCTGGAGCCGGACGAGCTGATCCGCGCCGTCCGGATCCCGGTCGCGGACGGCCCACAGCAGTTCTCGAAGATCGGCACCCGCAACGCCATGGTCATCGCGGTCTGCGCCTTCGGCTTCGCCCTGCACCCGAAGAACGGGACGGTCGGCACCGGCATCGGCTCCGCCGCCCCCACCCCGCGCCGCGCGGTGGCCGCCGAGGAGTTCCTCGCGGGCGAGCTGGCGGAGCGCGACCTCTGGCACACCGGCGGCCTGATCAAGCCCGCCGCGATCCAGCGCTTCGGCGAACTCGTCGCCGAGGCCTCCTCCCCGATCGACGACGTCCGGGGCAGCGCCGCCTACCGGCGGCACGCGCTGGCGGTCATGGCCCGCCGCACCCTGACCTGGGCCTGGAACGAGTACACGCAGTCCCTGAGGAGCGCCGCATGAGGGTCACCTTCACCGCCAACGGCCGGCCCGTCGAGGCGGACGACGTCTGGGAGGGGGAGAGCCTGCTCTTCATGCTGCGCGAGCGGCTCGGCCTGCCCGGCTCCAAGAACGCCTGCGAGCAGGGCGAGTGCGGCTCCTGCACGGTCTACCTCGACGGTTCCCCGGTCTGCTCCTGTCTGGTCGCCGCCGGCCAGGTGCAGGACCGCGAGGTGCGCACCGTCGAGGGCCTGACCGACGCGGACGGCGGCCTCGACCCGGTGCAGCAAGCCTTCGTGGACGCCGGCGCCGTCCAGTGCGGCTTCTGCACCCCCGGCCTGCTGGTGCAGACCCACGACCTGCTGGAACGGACCCCGTCCCCCAGCGACAACGACATCCGCGAGGCGCTCAGCGGCAACCTGTGCCGCTGCACCGGCTACGAGAAGATCATGGACGCGGTGCGGCTGGCCTCGGCCCGGAAGTGCGCCAACGGCGTGGAAGGGGCGCACAAGTGACGACCCGTTCGACCGGTACCCGCTCGCCCCAGGGCGAGAAGAACCTGCAGAAGATCAGCACCCGCCACCCGGACGGCATCGGCGCCAGCCCGCTGCGCCCCGACGGCATCCTCAAGGTCAAGGGCGAGTTCGCCTACTCCTCCGACCTGTGGCACGAGGACATGCTCTGGGGCATGGCGCTGCGCTCCCCGCACGCCCACGCCCGGATCCTCTCCATCGACACCAGCAAGGCCCTCGCCCACCCGGGGGTCTACGCGGTGCTGACCCACGAGGACGTCCCCGGCTCCAAGTACTACGGCCTGGAGATCAAGGACCAGCCGGCCATCGCCTTCGGCAAGGTCCGCTACCACGGCGAGGCCGTGGCCCTGGTCGCCGCCGACCACCCGGAGACGGCCCGGCGCGCCCTGGAGAAGATCGTCGTCGAGTACGAGGTGCTGCCGACGATCACCACCGAGGAGCAGTGCCTCGACCCCGAGCGGTACGGCTACGTCCACGAGCCGAGCGAGTACAAGGCCCACGCGAGCGGCAACGTCGTCCACTCGCAGCGGATCGTCTCCGGCCGCGGCGTCACCGACGAGGTCCGGGCGCAGGCGGACGTCGTGGTCCGCGGCGAGTACGAGGTCGGCATGCAGGACCAGGCCTTCCTGGGCCCCGAGTCCGGGCTCGCCGTTCCCGCCGAGGACGGCGGCATCGACCTCTACATCGCCACCCAGTGGCTGCACGTGGACCGCGAGCAGATCGCGCCGGTGCTCGGCCTGCCGGAGGAGAAGGTCCGGCTGACGCTGGCCGGCGTCGGCGGCGCCTTCGGCGGCCGCGAGGACCTGTCCATGCAGATCCACGCCTGCCTGCTGGCGCAGCGCACCGGACGGCCCGTCAAGATCGTGTACTCGCGCGAGGAGTCCTTCTTCGGCCACGTCCACCGCCACCCGGCCAAGCTGACCTACGAGCACGGCGCGACCCGCGACGGCAGGCTGGTGTACTGCGAGGCCCGCATCGTGCTGGACGGCGGCGCGTACGCGTCCGCGTCCCCCGCGGTCGTCGGCAACGCGTCCTCCCTGGGCATGGGCCCCTACGTGGTGCCCAACGTCGAGATGAACGCCATCGCCCTCTACAGCAACAACCCCTCCTGCGGCGCGATGCGCGGTTTCGGGGCGGTCCAGGCCTGCTTCGCCTACGAGGCGCAGATGGACAAGCTCGCCGCCGAGCTGGGCATGGACCCGGTGACGCTGCGTCAGCTCAACGCCGTCGAGCAGGGTTCGGTCATGCCGACCGGCCAGGAGATCGACTCCCCCGCGCCGGTGGCCGACCTGCTGCGCCGGGTCAAGGACCTGCCGCTGCCGCCGCCGCTGGACACCGAGCACCTCGACATCCGCGAGGTCCCGGGCGCGCTGTCCAACACCTCGCACGGCGAGGGCATCGTGCGCGGCGTCGGCTACGCCGTCGGCATCAAGAACGTCGGCTTCAGCGAGGGCTTCGACGACTACTCGACCGCGCGGGTGCGGCTGGAGGTCATCGGCGGCGAACCCGTGGCGATGGTGCACACGGCCATGGCCGAGGTCGGCCAGGGCGGCGTCACCGTGCACGGCCAGATCGCCCGCACCGAACTGGGCGTCGAGCACGTCACCATCCACCCGGCCAACACCGAGGTGGGCTCGGCCGGTTCGACCTCCGCCTCGCGGCAGACCTACATGACCGGCGGCGCCGTGAAGCTGGCCTGCGAGGCCGTCCGCAACGAGGTCTTCGCGCGCGGGCGCGCCCGCTACGGCTGGACGTACAACGACCTGTCCCTGATCGGCGGCAAGGTCGTCTCCGCCGCGGCCGGCGTGCTGGTGCCACTGGTGGACCTGCTCGGCGACGAGGCCGTCGAGTGCACCCGCGAGCACCACCACCGGCCCACCGTGCCCTTCGACAAGGTCACCGGCCAGGGCTTCGGCCACGTCCAGTACACCTTCTGCGCCCACCGCGCCGTAGTGGACGTGGACGTCGAGCTGGGCCTGGTCAAGGTGGTGGAGCTGGCCGCCTGCCAGGACGTGGGCAAGGCGCTCAACCCGCTGTCGGTGGTCGGCCAGATCCAGGGCGGCTCCACGCAGGGCCTGGGCCTGGCCGTGATGGAGGAGATCATCGTCAAGGACGGGAAGGTCAGGAACCCCTCCTTCACCGACTACCTGATCCCGACCATCCTGGACACCCCGCCGCAGCCGGTGGAGATCCTCGAACTCGCCGACGAGCACGCCCCCTACGGGCTGCGCGGCGTCGGCGAGGCGCCCACCCTGTCGTCCACGCCCGCGATCGTCGCCGCGATCCGCCAGGCGACCGGACTCGCGCTGAACCGCGTCCCCGTCCGCCCCGAGCACCTGACCGGGACGGCCCCGGCCGAATAGGCCGGACCGACCAGCGGACTGAGGGACCGTCATGACTCCCCGGGGCAGCGGCAGCAACGCCGAAGTCTTCCCCGCCGTCGCCCCGGGGCGCTCCACCGCAGCATCGCTGCACCGCACCTCGCACCGGAAACACCGCGCGCCGCACCGTCCCCTGCACCCCGACCAGACGAGGGTCACCAGGCCGGCCGCCCCACCCCAACCCCCTACGAAACTTGGGAGTGGAGAACCGTGACCCAGATCCCCACGGAATCCCCGGCAAGACCCGACGCCCTCCAGCCGCAGCCCGCCCGCGGCCGGTTCCCGGCGCTGGACCGCTATTTCAGGATCACCGAACGCGGCTCCTCGCTCGCCCGCGAACTGCGCGGCGGCCTGACCACGTTCATGGCGATGGCCTACATCCTGCTGCTCAACCCGATCATCCTGTCCGTGGCGGACGTGGGCGGGCACCACCTCGGCCACGCCCAGGTCACCACGGCGACGGCGGCCGCGGCGGCGGTCACGACCATCCTGCTGGGCGTGGTCGGCAACGCTCCGCTGGCGGCGGCGGCCGGACTGAGCGTCAGCAGCACGCTGGCGGTCGTCATGGTGCCGCACGTGACCTGGCCGCAGGCGATGGGCCTGTGTGCGATCTACGGCTTCCTGATCGTGCTCATGGTCGTCTCCGGACTCCGCGAGAAGATCATGAACGGCATCCCGCTGCCGCTCAAGCACGCCATCACCATCGGCATCGGCCTGTTCATCGCCCTGATCGGCCTGGTCAACGCCGGCTTCGTGAGCCGGGTCCCGGACGCCGACCACTCGGACAGCCCGGTGCAGCTGGGCTCGATCGGCAACCTGACCGGCTGGCCGGTCGTGGTCTTCGCGGTGACGCTGCTGACCATCTTCGTGCTGCAGACCCGGAAGGTCCCCGGCGCCATCCTGATCGGCATCGTCGCCGGGACGGTCCTGTCGGTGGTCCTCAACGCGGTGGTCGACATCCCGGCGGCGGCCTGGGGCCTGTCGGTGCCCTCCTGGCCCGGGAACCCCATCGCCGCACCGGACTTCGGCCTGTTCGGGCACGTGGACCTGTTCGGGGCCTTCGGCTCCCACGGCATGGGCGCGCTCAGCGCCGGCTTCGCGGTCTTCACGCTGGTCCTGGCCGGTTTCTTCGACGCCATGGCCACCATCATCGGCATCGGCACCGAGGCCGGGCTCGCCGACGAGCAGGGCCGGATGCCGGGCCTGTCCAAGGCGCTGTTCATCGACGGCGCGGGCGGCATGATCGGCGGCGTCGCCGGCGCCTCCGGGCAGACCGTCTTCATCGAGTCCGCGACCGGCGTCGGCGAGGGCGCCCGGACCGGACTGAGCAGCGTGGTCACCGGTCTGGTCTTCGCGCTGATGCTGTTCTTCACCCCGCTGGCGGGCATGGTCCCCGGCCAGGTCGCGGCCGCGGCCCTGGTCGTGATCGGCTCGATGATGCTGAGCCAGGCCCGGCACATCGAGTGGGCGGACCGCGAGGTGGCCATCCCGGCCTTCCTGACGGTGGTGCTGATGCCCTTCACCTACTCCATCACCGCGGGCGTCGGCGCCGGCGTCGTCGCCTGGTGCGTCATCAAGGCGGGCCGGGGCCGGTGGCGCGAGCCGGGCCTGCTGATGTGGGCGCTGACGGCCGTGTTCCTGGTCTTCTTCGCCCTCCACCCGATCAAGCTCTGGCTCGGCGTGAGCTGACCCGTCGTCAACAACGGCCGGCACCCCGGCCACGGACCTTCGAAGGAGCGGAGACCCACCATGCAGGACATCGCCGAGCAGCTGTACCGCTGGCACGCGGCGGGCCGCACCTTCGCCGTGGCCACGGTCGTGGCCGTCTCCGGGAGCGCCCCGCGCGACCCGGGGGCGGCCCTCGCCGTCGACGCAGACGGCGAGGCGCTGGGCAGCGTCAGCGGCGGCTGCGTCGAGGGCGCGGTCTACGAGCTGTGCCAGGAGGCGCTGCGGACCGGCGAGGCCGGCCTGCACCGATTCGGCTACAGCGACGAGGACGCCTTCGCCGTCGGCCTGACCTGTGGCGGCGTCATCGACGTGTACGTGCAGCCGGTGCTCCCGGGCGCCGACCCCGGTCTGGACGCGGCCCTGACCTACCTGGACTCGCGCACCCCGGTCGCCCTGGTCCGCCGACTTTCCGGCCCCGCACGGGCGCTGGCCGTCACGGCGGACGCGGTGCACGGATCGCTGGAGCAGTGGGAGCGGGAGGTCACGGCGGAGGCCCGGGCCATGCTGGACGCCGGGCGGACGGGCATGCTGACGCTGCCCTGCGCGCCGGAACTCCCCTTCTTCGTCGAGTCCTACGCCCCCGCGCCGCGGCTCGTCGTCTTCGGCGCCATCGACTTCGCGGGCGCGGTCGCCCGCATCGGCAAGTTCCTCGGCTTCGACGTGACCGTCTGCGACGCCCGCCCCGTCTTCGCCACGCCGCGCCGCTTCCCGGACGCGGACCGGGTGGTGGTCGACTGGCCGCACCGCTACCTCGACGCGGAGGTCGCGGCGGGGCGGGTCGACGGACGAACCGCCCTGTGCGTGCTGACCCATGACCCCAAGTTCGACATCCCGCTGCTGGAGCGGGCACTGCGCCTGCCGCTCGGCTTCGTCGGCGCGATGGGCTCCCGCCGCACCCACGCCGACCGGATGGCCCGACTCCGGGAAGCGGGGCTGACCGAGGTCGAACTGCACCGGCTCCGCTCCCCCATCGGCCTCGACCTCGGCGCCCGCACCCCGGAGGAGACGGCGGTCTCCGTCGCCGCGGAGATCGTCTCCACGGTCCGCGGCGGTTCCTGTCTCCCCCTCAGCGCCCACGACGGCCCGATCCACCACGACCACGACCTGCGGTCGACACGGAGCCACGCCCCCGCGCGCGAGGGAGCGGCGACCCGCCGGATCGCCTGAGCGCGCTACGCGCTGCGCGCTGCGCGCTGCCCACTGCGACGGCAGCGGTGCCGGCAGGGCGGATCGTCTGAGCAAGGCGCGGCGGCAGCGATGCGGGTGGGATTCGGGTTCGGGTGGGATTCGGGTTCGGGTGGGATTCGGGTTCGGGTGGGATTCGGGTGAGGTAGCCGCGGGACGCATGCAACGGCATTGAGGGGGACGCGATCTGACTCGCCGTGCTGCTCGCTCCGCTCGCCGAAAGACGCAGCTACGGAAGCGGCGGCAACGGCGACCCGCCATCGCCGGCCTCCCCCGAGCCGCCGCCACCGGCCTCCGGCTGGCCTCCCTGGCGGGTTGGCGACAGATCAGCCCAATCCCCCGACAACCCACCAACCCCCACCCCTCCCCCGCGCCGCCGACCCAGGCCGCGCCCCACCAGCCACCCCACCCTCACCCGACCCGGCCAGGACCACACCCCATGGCGGGTTGACGACAGATCAGCCCAATCCCCCGACAACCCGCCAACCCCCACCCCCTCCCCCGCGCCGCCGACACCGACCGCGCCCCACCAGCCACCCCACCCTCACCCGACCCGGCCAGGACCACACCCCATGGCGGGTTGACGACAGATCAGCCCAATCCCCCGACAACCCGCCAACCCCCACCCCCTCCCCCGCGCCGCCGACACCGACCGCGCCCCACCAGCCACCCCACCCTCACCCGACCCGGCCAGGACCACACCCCGTGGCGGGTTGGCGACAGATCAGCCCAATCCCCCGACAACCCGCCAACCCCCACCCCCTCCCCCGCGCCGCCGACACCGACCGCGCCCCACCAGCCACCCCACCCTCACCCGACCCGGCCAGGACCACACCCCATGGCGGGTTGACGACAGATCAGCCCAATCCCCCGACAACCCGCCAACCCCCACCCCCTCCCCCATCGTCGGCGACGGCGGTTCAGGCCGACGCGCCCGCTCCCGTAGTTGCGTCTTTTCCGCGAGCGGAGCGAGCAGCACGGCGAGTCAGATCGCGCGCCCACGAATGCCGTTGCATGCGTGGCGCGTCCCCACCTCCCCGGACCTGTCCGCAGCACCCGTGCGAGTATCAGGTCATGGAGGTCATGGAGGTCACAAAGGCCATGAAGGCCACGGAGATCGGGGAGATCGCGGAGACCGAGGACACCGTGGAGATCGCGGAGACCGAGGACACCGAGGAGACCGGGGAAACTGTGGAGATCACGACCGACCGTCTGCTGCTCCGCCGTTTCCGGGGCAGCGACGCCACCGCCCTCGCGGCGTACCGCTCCGAGCCGGAGGTCGCCCGCTACCAGGGCTGGTCGGCTCCCGTAACCCTCGACGCCGCACGCGACTTGGCGCGGGCCTTCGCCGCCGGCCGCGTCGACGAGCCGGGGTGGTTCCAGTACGCCGTGGAGTCGCGGGCGGACGGGCGGCTGGTCGGGGACATCGGGGTACGGCTGCACGAGAACCGCCGCCAGGCGGAGCTCGGGTACACGCTGGCGTCGGCGTACCAGGGGCTGGGTCTCGCGACGGAGGCCCTCGGCGCGTTGCTCACGCACCTGTTCGAGGTCCGGGGGCTGCACCGGGTCTCCGCGGAGTGCGACGTCCGCAACGAGCGGTCGGCAGCGCTGCTGCGGAGGCTGGGCTTCGTCCAGGAGGGCTGGCGGCGGCAGGCCACCTGGGTCAAGGGCGAGTGGACGGACGACCTCCTCTTCGGGCTGCTCGCCTCGGACCCGCGGCCCCGCGGGGGCCGTCCGTGAGAAACCACACCCACGCCACCGCACCCGAACTGCGGACCGCCCGCCTGCTCCTGCGCGGCCTGCGCACGGAGGACCTGGACGCCGGCCTCGCCGAGATGCACGCCGACCCGGAGGTGATGCGTTACATCAGGGACGGCTCGACCCAGGACCGCACCCAGGCGGCGCAGTTCCTCGACGCCCGCCAACGCGACTGGCAGGAGCAGGGGTTCGGGCTCTTCGCGGTGGAATCACTGGCCGACGGAGCCTTCGTGGGCTGGGTCGGGCTGGCCGTTCCGGCCTTCCTGCCGGAGATCCTGCCCGCCGTGGAGATCGGCTGGCGGCTGCGGCGGCCGTGCTGGGGCCGCGGCTACGCCACCGAGGCCGCGCGCGCCGCGCTCGCCTTCGGCTTCACGGACGCGGGCCTGGACCGGATCGTCAGCGTGCGCCACGTCGACAACTCCGCGTCCGGCCGGGTCATGGCCAAACTGGGCCTGCGGCCGGAGCGCCGGACCACCGTGCCCGGCCACGGCCGTCCGGTCGAGGTGTGCGCGATCTCCCGGCAGGAGTACCGGCGGCTCTCCCCGGTCACCGGCTGAGCAGCAGCTCCGCCGCCGCGTGGATGTCGTCGGTCAGCCGGCGGTCCTCCAGTTCCGCGGGCAGCACCTTCGCCGCCGCGGCGAGGAATTCGCGCAATTCCTCGCTCGGGGGCTGCAACTGACGCATCCGCAGGGCCCGCACCGCCGCCAGCAGTTCGCAGCCGAGGACCAACGCGGCCGGTTCCACCGCGTCGAGGAGCCGCCGGCCGCCGGTGGAGGCGAAGCTGGCGTGCTCCTCGACGCCGCGCGAGATGACGGGGTGGCCGAGGGTCACCGGCTGGGCGCCGCCGCGCAGTTCGGCGAGGGCGGACTGCGCGGCGTACTCGACGATCATGATGCCGCTGCTGCCGTCCTCGGCCACGGCCAGGAAGGGCGGCAGGCCGCCCGTGAATGAGGGTTCGACCACGACGCCGAGGCGGGCGGTGGCCAGGGAGACCGTGCCGAGCAGCGCGAGCCGGAACTGGTCCAGCGCCAGCGCCAGGGTGGCCATGTGGAATCCCCCGTGGTGCAGGTAGTCCTCGCGGCCGGGCTGGTCGGGGTCCAGGTCCAGCAGCGGGTTCTCGACCGAGGCGTTGAGCTCCACGCCGAGCACGGCGTCCAGCGCGGACCAGGAGTCGAGGGCCGCGCCGTGGACCTGCGGCAGGCAGCGGAAGCCGAAGGGGTCCTGGACGAGGACCGGACTCCAGTCCGCGCCTGTCAGCAACTGCCGCATCCGGGCGGCCGTGTGCTGGGCGCCGGGGTGGGGGCGGCGGGCGTGGACGGAGGCGGCGAAGGCCTCGGTACCGCCGCGGACGGCGGTGAGAGTGAGCGCGGCGACCAGGGGTACGCGGTCCAGCAGGCGCTTGAGGTCGGTTGCGGCCAGGGCGCTCTGACCGATCGTCAGGGCACTGGAGGACATGAGTGGCAGGGCGTCCCAGCGCGTGAGCGCGACAGGGGTGGGTGCGGACCCCCAGGCGGTCCCCGACTCGGGCTCCTGCCAAGGGAGTTCGCCGGCCAGGGTGAGGCCGAGTTCGGCGAGCGCGGTGAGATCGGCGGTGCCGATGGCGCCGAGCGCATGCACGGCGGGGAGGTGACCGGTGGCCAGGGCCTGTGCGAGGGCTTCGCCGACGCCGTCGCCGAGGGCCTGATCGGCGCCGAGGACCTGGTTGAGGCGGACCGCGAGCATGGCCCGGACCTGCTCCCGGGGCAGCAGCGGTCCGACGCCGCCGCTGTGGCTGCGCAGCAGGCGCAGGCCGTGCCGGTCGGCGGCGTCCGCCGGGATGCCGGTGGTGCGGTTGGCGCCGACGCCGGTGGTGTGGCCGTAGACGAGGCGGCGGGCGGTGACCCGCTCGGCGGCGGCCCTGGCGGCGCTGACGCGGCGTCGCGCGTCGGGGTCGACCGTCGCGACCGCCTCGCGCCGGGCCAGGGCGCTGACCTGGGCCGCGGTCAGCGAGCTGCCGTCGAGTACCAGCTCGGGGCCCTGTGGGTGCGTCATGCGCGCAGATTAGTCCGTCTGGTGCGTTCATAAATTGAAGCCGAAGGGGTAGGCGGCCTCCGTCCATACCCGGGCATGACGGTGATTTGTCTTCGGTTGGTGAAGGCATATAGTCGTTCGGTCCGGCATCAATGTTCAGGAGTCAGCGTTGACTAGCACCATCACGCCCGGCGCGCGGGCACGCGCCGCGGGAGGCGACAGCCTCGGGCACGTCATCTTCATCACCGCCGCCGCGGCCATGGGCGGCTTCCTCTTCGGCTACGACAGCTCCGTGATCAACGGCGCGGTCACCGCGATCCACGACAAGTACCAGATCGGCAGCGCCGCGCTGGCCCAGGTCGTCGCCGTCGCGCTGATCGGCAGCGCCATCGGCGCCGCGCTCGCCGGACGGCTGGCGGACCGGGTCGGACGCATCCGCGTGATGCAGTTCGCCGCCGCGCTCTTCGTCGTCAGCGCGGTCGGCTCCGCGCTGCCCTTCGCCCTGTGGGACCTGGTGCTCTGGCGCACCCTGGGCGGCATCGGCATCGGCATGGCCTCGGTGATCGGCCCCGCCTACATCGCCGAGGTCTCCCCGCCGGCGTACCGCGGCCGGCTGGCCTCCTTCCAGCAGGCCGCCATCGTCATCGGCATCGCGATCTCACAGCTCGTCAACTGGGGCATCCTCAACGCCGCCCACGGCCAGCAGCGCGGACACCTGCTCGGCCTCGAGGCCTGGCAGCTGATGCTCGGCGTGATGGTCCTGCCGGCCGCCCTCTACGGGCTGCTCTCCTTCGCGATCCCGGAGTCCCCGCGCTTCCTCATCTCCAGCGGGCGGATCGAGCGCGCCAAGCAGGTCATCGCCGAGGTCGAGGGGGACGGCACGGACCTGGACGCCCGGGTGGCCGAGATCCAGGAGGCCATGCGCAGCGAGCACCGGTCCACCTTCCGCGACCTGCTCGGCGGCCGCTTCGGGCTGCTGCCGATCGTCTGGGTGGGCATCGGGCTCTCCGTCTTCCAGCAGCTGGTCGGCATCAACGTCGCCTTCTACTACTCCTCGACGCTGTGGCAGTCGGTGGGCGTCGACCCCAACTCCTCGTTCTTCTACTCGTTCACCACCTCGATCATCAACATCGTCGGCACCGTCGTGGCCGTGCTGCTGGTGGACCGGATCGGGCGCAAGCCGCTGGCCATCGTCGGTTCGGTGGGCATGGCGCTGTCGCTGGCGCTGGAGGCCTGGGCCTTCTCGGCGCTCCACGGCGGTCGGCTGCCGCACGGTCAGGGCGTGACCGCGCTGGTCTCCGCGCACGCCTTCGTCTTCTTCTTCGCCGTCAGCTGGGGCGTGGTGGTCTGGGTGTTCCTCGGCGAGATGTTCCCCAACCGGATCCGGGCCGCCGCCCTCGGCGTGGCCGCGGCGGCGCAGTGGATCGCCAACTGGGCCATCACGGCGAGCTTCCCGAGCCTGTCGGACTGGAACCTCACCGCGACCTACACGATCTACGCGGTCTTCGCGGCGCTGTCGGTGCCCTTCGTGCTGCGCTACGTCAAGGAGACCAAGGGCAAGTCCCTGGAGGAGATGGGCTGAAGCCGGACGGTCCCGGGGCGGTGCCGCTCGGCACCGCCCCGACCCGTGTGGCCGCCCGGGCACGCCTGCCGCTAAGGTCCGTGCCTGTGCCAACGACTTCCCCGCCCGAGTCGCCGACACGGCCCGAGCCGCGCCGCACGGCGAGCGCCCCGGTCTTCGTCGACACCACCGGCCGTCGCCGCCGTCTGGTCGTCCAGGGCGGGCGCCTGCTGGCGGTCCCGGCCCTCGGATACCTCGGTCTGGTGGTGAGCACCCTGCTCGGCGGCCCCACGATCGACTCGCCGCTGCTGCCGCTGCCCGCCGCGCCCGCGCACGCGGCCGGAGGGCCGCAGCACCGGCCCGCCTTCACGGGCGG